>JBDKKQ010000105.1:0-7941 GCA_039796015.1 Verrucomicrobiota bacterium | reverse complement strand
AAGTGCCGAAAGTGGCCAAGTCGTTCGATCAGCAGTTCGCACGCTTCCTCCGCCGACAGCGCGGGGACCTGACCTACTCCCAGTTCGCCAGGAAGCTCGGCATTGCACCGTCAACCCTGTTCCGCCTCGAACACGCCAGCCAGAGCGTCACGTTGGGGAAGATGGAGGAGATTCTGAAGCGGTTGAAGCTGTCGATCAGCGACGTGTTCCTTTGACGTTGAATCGTCATCGGCCAGCCAGAAAGCCCAACGATCAGTGGCCCGGTTGATCCGCTCAGACCCACACGTCCCGGTTTTCCAAGTAACCGCGCAGTTTCAGGCGATGGCAGTGGCGTTCAGCAGCAACGATTCCTTTGGTCTGGGCCACTTTAACGAAATCCTTGGCCAGCTTCGGGGATTCACGCCATTCAGTGAGCTTCCCGGTGTCGCTGTCGCTACGCTGGCAGTAGAGGATGTGGTCGAAGGCTGCTCGCTCGTGAACCTGCCCGTCGTGGATGTGGACGGTGGGGAAGAACAATGAGCTGATCTTGGCACGCGGGAAGGAGAAAGCCATTGGGTGGATCGTCTTGGCCCCCGCCTTGAGCTTGAAGACGGCAAAACCGTAGTGGCGGTAGGCGGGCAGCTTCTCCCAGGTGCCAGCAGGTAGCCGGAAGCGTTCATCGAGGCGGTTGAAGTCGTTGATAGTAGGGACGAACGAAGCCTCGAAGCTGCCAACTTGAAACACCTTCAATTCAGCCGAACCTGCCAGAAAGCTCACCAGATTCTGGTCTGGACGTGAGTTCTTGTCTTTCGGAAACCCCATCTCCACGTCAGCGAAAAACTGCGGGTAGCGTTCCAAGTTGATGAACCTGACTGATTGCTCACCGCTACCGAGGCGGACTGGCAGGGGAAGAATCATCGCCAATTCTTCCTTGGCCGCCACGGTCATGCTGTAAACAACGAACTGGCGGTGGCTGTCCTCGGCGCTGGCGAAGATCTTGGTGGCACTAACCAGGTCAACGGAGCGGGAGAAGCAGCACATTGGTTGCAGTGGTGAGTTGTGATGAATCCAGAGGCGTGATCAGTGCCAGCCGGTTCGACGCGAGGCAGCATCGTTCCATTTACGGAATTGCTACTTCATCGCAACAGTCCGGCAGGCATGGATGCTTTCCTCATGGTCTTCACAGTCAACGGTTCTGACGAAGTAGGGAACAAGCGCGAGATCTACCGCGTCGCGCACGGGTAATGCGGCTTCAACGAATCGGAAAACCTGTCAGCAGGGAGATATGCTCGACAACCATTTGTGCCAAATTCCTCACGGTTCTAAGTGAAGCCGACGCGGGTGGAAAATCAGCGGCGATCGCAACCCGGTGAAATAATGACGTGCAATCGCGTGGTGCGCTGCTAGAACCCCTGACTATGGCTGGCCAAATCCGTTTGAAGGTTCGCGTTTTCCTGCTTGCGTGGCTCGCGACTGCCCTGTTCTGCCAAATGACCGTGCGGGCTGCGGAGGAAGAATTCGTCATCATCAAAGGACACCGCGCTCACCCGACGCGGCTGCTGGCGAAATACAAACCGGGTATGGTTGCAAACCGATTCGTTGCTGCGGCCGCTGGGAATCTGGTTGTGGCGCATGAAATCAAGCTCGTGCCGGGGCTGGTCGTGCTGGATGAGCCAAAGCCCGCCGGGCGGGTGGCTGCGGCGGTGCAACCGGCGTTCGACCCCAAGGCGAAGGCGGCGCTGTTGGCGAATCGCATCTCGCTGCTCAAGGACTCAGGCCAGTTTGAATACGTCGAGCCGGACTACTTGGTCTATCTGGACGCCACACCAACGGATACGGCTTTTGCGGATGGAAGGCTTTGGGGCTTGCGGAACACCGGGCAGAGCGGCGGTGTGGCGGGCGCGGACATCGGAGCGGTGCAGGCGTGGAACATCACGACCGGTTCGCCGGACGTGATTGTGGCGGTCATTGACTCCGGCATCCGCTATACGCATCGCGATCTGGCTCCCAACATGTGGCGCAACCCGGGCGAGATTCCCGGCAACGGCATTGACGACGACGGAGATGGTTACGTGGACAACGTCTTCGGAATAAACGCGATCACCGACTCCGGTGATCCGATGGATGACAACGGGCACGGGACTCACGTTGCCGGCACCATTGGAGCAGTGGCGAATGATGCGAACGGCCATGTGGGCGTGGCGTGGAATGTGAAATTGATGGCGTGCAAGTTTCTAAACGGTGCCGGTAGTGGGAAGGGATCGGATGCCATCAAGTGCATTGATTTCGCGGTCAGGAACGGTGCGCGAATCTTGAACAACAGTTGGGGTGGTGGCGGACCCTCACAAGCTGTGTCCGATGCGATTGCTCGTGCGCGGGACAAAGGGGTTTTGTTCGTGGCCGCCGCCGGGAATGAGGGGACCGACAATGACCAAACCCCGCATTATCCGAGCAATTACAACGTGGATAATATCATCTCGGTGGCTGCACTTGACAGACGCGATGGGCTCGCTGGCTTTTCTTGTTTCGGGCAGAACACCGTCCACGTTGGCGCTCCGGGTGTCGAGATCTTCTCCTGCTGGATTGGCTCTGACAGCGATTACAAATCCATCCAAGGCACGAGCATGGCAACGCCGCATGTCGCAGGCGTGGCGGCGCTGGTCCTGTCCCGTTATCCTGGCATGTCCGTCAGCGACTTGCGCCGCGCCATTCTGAGCACAGTGGTGCCGGTGCCAGCCTTGCAAGGCAAGACGACCACAGGAGGACGGGCCAATGCATTCAACGCACTCAGTTCCTTGGCGGACGGGAACCTCGAAATCTCCCTGCAACCAATCCCCGGCAGCACCCTCATTGGCGGGGCGGTTGTCCCAATCGTCGTCTCTGCTTCGGATGGTGTTGGCGTCAGCAATGCGACGGTCACGGCCACCATCGTCGGTTCCACCAACCTGCTGTTTAACAACACCGGCACTCCGCCGGACACTGCGCCGGATGCCAACTACAGCGCGGCGCTATCCGTGCCGCCTTTCACGAACAGCGTGAGCATCGCTCTATCCGTTAGCGCGCCCGGCAAGACCACAACGAACTTCACGGTTCAATACGCCATCGTTGTTCCACCCGCGAACAACGACTTCGAGAAACGGAGCGCACTGACCGGCACGAACCTCACCACCAGTGGTTCAACGCAGAATGCCAACAAGCAAGCGGGGGAACCCAACCACGCGGGCAACGCGGGTGGTCGGTCGGTTTGGTGGACATGGACAGCGCCCGCCAATGGCCGCCTGCAAGTTAGCACCACCGGAAGCGCCTTTGACACCCTGCTGGCTGTCTATACCGGCAGCGCCGTTAACGCCCTGACGCTCGCAGCCCAGAATAACAACTCCACAGCCAGCGGAGTGAACAGCTTGGTCGCTTTCAACGTGACCGCCGGAACTATCTATCAAATCGCGTTGGACGGGTTCGCCGGGGCGCGCGGAGACTATCAACTCCAGTTGCAGTTCACCGCTGGCAATTCCATCCCGAGCAATGACCTGTTCAGTTCAGCCGTGACGCTCAGTGGCTCGAACACCTCGGGCAGCGGCAACTCAGCCAATGCAGCAAAGGAGGCGGGCGAGCCCGCACACGCCGGCAACGCCGGAGGCGCTTCAGTCTGGTTCAACTGGACGGCCCCGACCTCCGGGACCGTAACCCTCACCACGACCGGAAGCAGCTTCGACACTTTGCTAGCTGTTTACACCGGTGGAGCGGTCGGTTCGCTCACCGAGGTTGCCAGCAACGATGATGACGCCAGCGGTGGAAACGCCAGCCGAGTCCAGTTTACCGCCACTTCAGGCCAGACCTACCGATTTGCTGTTGACGGCTACAACGGAACTTCCGGTTTGTTCAGCCTACAACTTGCCTTGACCGCTGCGCCTGCGGCTCCGGTCAACGATTTCATCCAAAACGGGATTGTTTTGAGCGGAACTTCAACTACTGGCACCGGCTCAAATGTGGGAGCCACCAAGGCGGCCAGCGAACCGAATCACGCAGGCAATTCCGGGGGCAGCTCTGTCTGGTGGATTTGGACCGCGCCCTCCAGCGGAGTGACAACCATTACGACGGCGGGCAGCAGCTTCGATACGCTGCTGGCTGTTTACACTGGAACCGCCATCAGCGCGCTGACGACCATTGCCAGCAACGACGACAGCGCTTCGGGAGGCTCCACCAGTCAGGTCATTTTCAATGCCGTGTCCGGGACCATCTACCGCATCGCCGTGGATGGTTACCGTGACCTGTTTGGCGCGAATGCCTCCGGGACAATCAGCCTTGGGTTGACGCTCGACACGGGAATCCGCCCGGCGAACGACAATTTTGCCGACCGGATTGTTTTATCTGGCACCTCCGTCACGAACACCGGCTCAAGCATCGGGGCAACGAGGGAGAGCACGAGCGAACCTTTGCACGCCGGCAACATCGGTGGCCGGTCCGTCTGGTGGACCTGGACAGCACCCTTTAGTGGCTACGTGGAGGTTTCCACGGCGGGCAGTTCATTCGACACTCTCCTTGCAGTCTATACGGGCACTGCAGTCACAGCATTGACCGCGAAGGCCAGCAATGACGATGATTCAAACGGCGGAAGCACCAGTCGCGTCGTCTTCAACGCGGTTGCCGGAACAATTTACCAGATTGCGGTGGACGGCTACAATGGGGCTTCAGGGAATATCACGCTTAACCTGAAAGCACTCTCGACTTTGGGGACGGCGTTCTCCACTTCGCTCTCGTTTTCAGCAGGCTACAGCACGGCGTTGCCACTGGCGGGACAAAATGGCTGGCTTGGCAGCGGGACGGGGCAAAACGGCGTTGTCACCAATTACTTCGCTGGCCTCGGGCAGCAGGCCTACGTCGGATTCGCGCCCACCACAGCAGGAAATACCGGCGGAAGCGTCTGGCGGCCTGTGACCATTTCATCGAACGAGAACCGGATAGTGCGCTTCACCGTCTTGATGAAGGTGGTGGACTCGACCAACGGCGAATTCGATTCCTTCCGATGGTCCATCTACAACACGAATGGCACCCGGCTGTTCTCCCTCGTTTTCGACAACTCCGACCTCTCCATTTCCACCCTCTCGCAGAGTGGAACTGTCCTTGTGCCAACAGGCCGCAGTTTCAACAACACGAGCAGCAATCAGTTGGAAATCTTGATGAGCTTCGCCCAAAACACATGGAGCGCATTGCTTGACGGAGTGCAAATTGTCTCCTCGCAGCCAATGGGTAATGCCGGAACCGCACTGGACTTTGGCTCTGCGCGCGCAGTCTGGCTAGTTCGCAACTCCGCAACCCCCGGAAACAATTACATGCTGTTCGACGATTACCGCTTGGAGGTCATCACAGAGCTCAATCCCCCGGAGTTCACGACGCAACCCCAAAGCCAAACGGTGACGGCGGGTTCGACGGTCAATCTTACCACCAGCGGGACCGGGACAGGCCCATTGTTCCTACAGTGGTATCGCGACGGCACCAATGTCGCCGGCGCAACCAACGGGACGCTTTCACTGCCGAACGTGCAGACCAATCAAGCGGGCAGGTATTGGGTGGTCGTGACCAACCTCGCTGGCAGCGCTACCAGTCAGGAGGCAATTCTGCTGATCAGGCCCGTCGTCATTGTGCCTGCGAATGACAGTTTCTCAAACCGGATTTCCATCACTGGAAACAGTAACATCGTTTTTGGAGCCAACCTGAACGCAACGAAAGAAGCTGGTGAACCGGGTCACGCTGGCAACTCTGGTGGCAAGTCGGTGTGGTGGTCCTGGACAGCACCCACGAGCGGCCAGTTTATCGTGTCCACTGCCGGAAGTGACTTCGACACGCTACTGGCGATCTACACGGGATCGGTCCTATCGAGCCTTTCCTCCGTCGCTGCAAGTGATGATGCCCAAAGCCAGACCAGGAGCGCTGCGTTGGTTTTGAGTGCTGTTTCTGGAACGACATACCAGATGGCGGTGGACGGCTACAACGGCGATGCCGGAAATGTCCGTTTGGTCGTGAGGCCTGCCGTGCCAATGGCATTTGCCCAAGCTACCAAGCCTGTGGGTGGGGCGTTTCAAGCGACGTTCGCAGCTGAACCGGGCATCCGCTTCTCGATTCAAGTTTCCACTAATTTCTCAAGTTGGAGCACTATTACCACAGTCATTGGACAGGACAACGTGTTGAACTACTTGGATACACAAGCCACAAACGCCACGGCTAGATTCTATCGGGCTATTCGAGAGCCTTGAGAACATGGCTCAACTACTGGGCCGCTCGCCCCCGGTGACAACAGCGGGGCTTCGGGCGCTTCACGGTAAACCAAAAAATTAACGGCTACCAATTCCTATAAGAATTGTCCCAAGAGAATGCCGGAATCTGAAGGATGCGCGTCAGCCAAGCGCAGCTTCACCGAGAACTTGTTCATGGCAGGCTTTCATGAATGAGCGCGGTTTATGTAAACTCGCCGAACGAACTGAAGGCCGTTGCCTGCTCGGAACTAATTCCTCAGACACGCCTTCAGCCATTCCAACGCTCCCGGGGTGTCCTGCCAGTGCTTTCCATGGTCCTTCCAGTAACCGTAGGCTTGGTCCGCTCCTCCCATTGTCACGTATTCGTCGTTGCTGCCACGCGGGCGACGATGCTGCTTTTTCACCAACTCCTTGGCGATCAGCGGTAGGAACTTGATGGCCCGGTTCAGTGCGGTGGTGGCGGTCTTTAGACGGCCGAGTTGGTATAGGGCCAGTGGACGACCATAAACCAACTGTTCCATGCCATCGTTGGCGTGTTGCCGGCAAACGCTCAGAACTTCCTCCGGCCGCTGCAACTCGAAGTAGCACCCCACAACCAACGCGCGTGCTCCCTGGTTGTCGTGGGGGTTTAGGGTCAACAACCGCTCGAAGATCTCCAACGCTGGTTCAACATCGCCCTCGTTGAACAGGCACATGCCGAGTCCATGATAGGCACGCAAGAACGGGCGGTTGTCGATGTCCAGCCAGCAGAGCTGGTGGCGGTCGAAGTCGAAGCGCGCTGGAAAGAACTTCAACGCCAGCTCCACCGCACAACGCCAGACATTAGCTGCTTCTTCCCCCCTTCCTGCCCGCTGTAACGTCAAGGCAAGGTGATGGTAGGCGTCGAGGTGTTCGGGGAGTTCCTTGATCAGTTGGCTGAAAACAGCGGTGGCCTTGCGAAACTGCCCCGACCGCATCCAGTCGATTCCCTCATCAAGCCGGTCATCGATCTCCACAGAGATCCTTGGCATCTCCATCGACCATTCGCCCTTCTCAATTTCGCGGAGAAGGATGATTGGGTGGCTGTGCTTGGCGTTCATCATCAGCGAGGATGCCGGGCTGCTGCTGAAAATCCAGTCCCCAGTCAGCTGGCCTCAACTGAACGGCCACTCCTCAGCGGAACCGAGACTTTCAGTGCGGGCGAGAGTCTGGATCGGTTGGTGTCAGCACGCAAAAAGGCTGCTGTTCTTACGGTTCTGGAGAAGGGATGGGCGGGCAGGCTTCGAGGCAGGGCAGGAGATGCCCACACCAACCAAAGGTAACCCGAAGCTGCCCGCCCGAAAGTGTTCCCGTCGTCCCGCTCCACGTTCCTGCAATCTTCTACCCGCTGACAACCAACACGGCCTTTTTCGCCTTCAGATGTTTCGCCAACACTTCCAGGTTGCCGAGGGTTGAAGGAATGCGGACCGGCTTCCCTTTGAACATCTTGTAGTGGACCAGCCGCTTGCCGACTTCCCCGATGTGGCAGTTGACGTCACCAGCCATCTGCCAGACCTGACCGGTTGCGATGATGGGTGCAGGAATTCGGATCTTCAACTTCATAGGGAGTTTCGGCCGGTGTAAACCTGCTTCTGTAATTTGTCTTTCTTCCCTCCAGCTTCACCCCTTTGGGGTGAGGCGGAGCGAAGGCGAGCGTAGCGATCCGAGCGCAGCCGAACCCCAAAGGGGTGAA
>JBDKKQ010000104.1:0-7789 GCA_039796015.1 Verrucomicrobiota bacterium | reverse complement strand
TTTTTCCGGTGCCAGCTTTCCCCATGAGAGTGACCAGTTTCACGCGCTGGTCGAGCAGCGCGTCCAGGGCGAAGTGCTGTTCGCGGTTCTTGGGCCGGATACCCCAGACGTTTTGGCAATCCTGGAGAGGAATAAGCTTGGCGCCACTGGCATCCACTTTGCAGAGCACGGTTCTCTTGGGGTTTCCCTCGTCAATGAGTGTGCAGTACTCGTTAGGATGCCGCACCCTTCCTTGCGGGAGCGCCACTTCGCCGTTGAGCTTAAGTTCGGCCATCGAGGCCGCCGGCAAAGTTAACTCGAACATCCCCGTGTAGAGGTCCTTCAGGTTGACCTGATCGGTTTCGTAATCTTCTGCGGCCAGTCCATAGACGTCGGCCTTGAGCCGAAGATTGATATCCTTGGTGACCAAGATGGTCGGGCAGGACTTCTGTTCGGCCTGGATGCACAGGGCTTGAGCGAGGATCCGATTGTCCATGCTGCCAGTGGCCATCACATCGAGTGCGGATCCAGCCTTGGGCGTAGACAGAAAGACGATCTGGAGACGGCCGCCGTTGGCCAGTGGGACGCCCTTGTTGAGATTGCCTTGGCGGCGGAGGGCATCGAGTCGTCGGGAAACAGTCCGGGCATTTTGACCGCGCTCGCTCGTCTCCCGCTTGAATTTGTCGACCTCTTCCAGGACCTCGATCGGGATGAGAACGTGGTTGTCCTGAAAGTTGAGCAGCGCGTTCGGGTCGTGGAGCAGGACGTTGGTATCGAGAACGTAGTTCTTGATACGATTCCCTCCTGAATCGGTGCCGGGCGAGGCTGTTGAAGCGGAGTTGCCCCGGGATTTGCGGGGAGATTTCGCGAGGCCCTTGGGCTTTGCGCCAACCGGATCCGATGCGCTGTCCATCACTTTTCTGTGATGCTTCGGACGCAGGTCCGGGTTCAAGAGCAATCCTTCGTTGACCGTCAATTGGGCCGCAGAACCCAGTGACTTTTGGGTGACGGCGACCTGGAAGCCGTCGGTTAGAGTCTATGATGCACTGAATCGACCATCGGACACCTTTTGTCCAAAGAGGTGTCGCAGAGTCAGCGCATGAAGATGAATGAACGATTCAATGAAGAGCGGGGTGAGGTGGTAGAATTGACCCCCGGCGGCGGGCGCCTGCCCGAGGGGTTGACTGAGGGATTCCAGGTGCGGGTGGTCCGTCGCATCGATGGAGATCATCGACTGGTGGAGCGAGAGGGCCGGGAATGGGTGGTGGCCCTGACCCAGATGCGCTTTCGACGGCGCGCGCTCGCACCCTTGCCGACCACTGCGTGTGAGACTTGGAACCTGCCGCTGCGGGGAGTTCGTCCGCAGACCCCAAATCAGCGCGGCATTGCGGCCATCAACCCGGGATTTCACCGAGCGATGCATTGAGGATCCACACGGCGCATGGCAGTGCGACATTCTTACGCGTTGCACCCGGGGTCTCACCGGCGCGAGACTGTGCGCCTCATGTCTGCACAGGTCATCGCCGTCGCCAATCAGAAGGGCGGGGTGGGTAAGACAACCACCAGCATCAATCTCGCCGCAGGACTCGCGATGCGGGGTTACTCCGTGCTGCTGATCGATCTGGATTCGCAGGCCAATGCCACCAGTGGTTTGGGCCTCGAGAAAACCGAGGGAGGCAGCGTGTATCGACCGCTGTTGGGTCTGGGCAGCCTCGAAGATCGCATTCGGCCGACGGCCTATCCCAACTTGTCGATGATCGGCAGCGAGTTGGATTTGTGCGGCATCGAAGTAGAACTGGCCCGCGCTGAGGAAGCTGTCCTACGCCTCCGGAAGATCCTTCAACCATTGAAGGAGTCTGGACGCTTCCAGGTCATCTTGCTCGATTGTGCCCCATCTCTGGGCATCATGACCCTCAATTGCTTTGCGGCAGCCGATCGACTGGTCGTGCCGTTGCAATGTGAGTATTATGCGTTGGAGGGCATTGCCATGCTGACTCGCGTGATTAATCAGGTGCGCGAGAATGGCATCAATCCGGGTTTAGAGATCTTGGGTGTGGTAATGACGATGTTCGACTCTCGGACCCGACTGGCGCAGAGCGTGGTTGCCGAGGTTCGGCAGCACTTTGGCGAGAAAGTCTTCGAAACGGTCATTCCCCGGACCACCCGACTGGCCGAGGCTCCCAGCCACGGCAAGCCCATTATGGCGTACGATCCCTACAGCGCGGGCGCTGCGGCCTATGAGGTCTTGTCGGGCGAGGTGGCTCAGCGACTAGGATTGCCCGGGGTGGTTTGATTCCTGGCTCGGACGAGTGACGGGCAGCGCTCAAGGACCGTCGACCTAGGATCGACCAAGGACTGACTTTCCTCGGCAGGGTTCCGTGTGGCAGTCTTCGCCCATGAGATTCCCCGCCGTGATTTGGACCGTCTTTGCGTCGGCCGTCGTGTCGGCTTTCGTGTCGGCCACGGTGATTCTGGCTGCTGATCGCCCCAACATCCTGTTCATCATGACCGATGACCACGCGGCCCACGCCATCAGTGCGTATGGCAGCCGGATCAATCGGACTCCGAATCTCGACCGACTGGCTGCCCAGGGTTTGCGACTGGACCGTTGTTTTGCCGGCAACTCAATTTGCACGCCGAGCCGCGCAACCCTCTTGACCGGGCAGTACAGCCACCGCAACGGAGTGCCGGTGTTCAATGACATTGATCCGACGAAGACAACGGTGGCCCACCGGATGCAGCAAGCCGGGTATTACACCGCGATGTTGGGCAAGTGGCATCTGGGGTCAGACCCTCAAGGTTTCGATGATTGGAACATCCTCCCGGGGCAGGGGCGCTACAACGATCCGATCCTCTATGACCGGACTGGTCACCGCGTCTACAAGGGCTACGTCACGGAGATCATCACGGAGTTGACCGTGGGACTGCTGAAGAACCGGCCCAAGGACAAGCCCTTCTTCTTGATGTGCCATCATAAGGCCCCGCACCGCGAGTGGACGCCCTCTGAGAAGTACCGCCGTGAGTTTGCCGGCCGAGAGTTTCCCGAGCCTCCGACCTTTCGCGACACCTACGAGGGTCGAGCCGATGGCCTCAAGCAGAACCACCAGTCGGTGTTCAAGAACCTGACGCGGCACGACCTCAAGATGGTTCCGCCCGAAGGTCTGGTCGGGCAGGAGCGGCAACGGTGGATGGGGCAGGTGCCCAAAGAAGTGACCGTCCGCGAGAACGGCCAGGAGCGCGTCTTGCGAGGCGACGACCTCGATCGTTGGAAGTACAACCGCTACTTGCAGGACTATCTGGGCTGCGTTCAAAGCGTGGATGACAGCGTGGGTCAACTGCTCGACTGGATTGATGCCAACGGCCTCAAGGACAACACGGTGGTCATTTACACCAGCGACCAGGGGTTCTTCCTCGGTGACCATGGGATGTACGACAAGCGCTTCATGTATGAGCCCTCCTTTCGCATGCCCTTCCTCATGCGATGGCCTGGCCACATCCGCCCCGGAACTGTCAGTGAGTCCCTGGCAGTCAACTGTGATTTTGCTCCGACGTTCCTAGACTTGGCGGGGGCTCAGATTCCGGCGGACATGAATGGTCGGAGTTTGCAGCCTTTGTTTAGCGGCCGGTCTCCGGTCGGGTGGCGGCAGGAGGTGTATTACCGCTACTACCACGACCCGGGCCATCACAACACCCGGGCCCACTATGGCGTTCGCACCGCGACCCACAAACTCATCCACTACTGGAAAATCGACCAATGGGAACTCTTTGACCTCGTTGGTGATCCGAATGAAATGAAGAACCTCGCCAGTGATCCTGGCTCAAAGGCGGTGATGGCCGATCTCAAGGCCCGGATCGTCAAGCTCCAGGCTGAATTGGGCGACACCGGTCAATTCACAGACAAGATTCCGGCCGACACCGTCGATCGCCGACCGAAGCAGTTGGACCACAAGCACCCGGACTCGCAGCTCTGAGGCGGTGACGTAGGGGATCTGGCTCTAGAATAGGGCGGTCCCGGCGATGCGGGCCTTGGATCACCCCATCACTCTTCCCGGTCTGCCCGTTCAAAAACCCAGAGGATTCGGTTTAAGGCGTCATACAAGTCGGTGTTTTGTCGAAGATCCACCGTGTAGCGCCGGTCGGTATTGGCTACATGGGTCGTGTGACCATCCACCCAAAGGACGCTGCTGGACTTCTGCTCATGGTGGGTCCGGGTTCGCACGTTGAAGACGGCGACATCGTCTGAGCAGACAAACTGAGTATCCGTGACCAACGCCCGGATGGGGACACCCTCTCGATTGTTACCTGGTGAATCGAGACGCACGGAGGGCGGTGTTTCGGGCGGATTTTGGAACATCCCGGTGACTCCCGCATGGCGGTAATAGTAACTGCACTGGGCTTGATTCGTTCCCACCTTCGCCAATTCACCCCGTGCGTCTATCGGTTGATCGGAGGCCGGGCAGAACAGAACCGCCGGCGTTTGACTCAGGGATTTTGCGAGCAAAAGCCCCAGACCGACAGGCCGACCATCACGGAGGGAAAGCAGACTCGTTGGTGAGCCGGTGGATGGATAAAGTTCAGACGGGTGAGAGAAAGGCGGTGCCGCGGGGCCATAGGGCATCGAACCCGAATGGTCTTGGGCATACAGATGAATGGCGAGTCCCACCTGATGCAAATTCCCGATGCAGACGGCTCTCTTACCGGCATTTCGCGCTCGTCCGAGCGATGGGAGTAGCAAGCCTGCGAGGATCGCTAGAATGGCGATCACCACCAAAACCTCTATGAGTGTGAATGCAGCAGGACGACGGTATGAGCTGATTTCCCATCCTTTCATTTCATGGAATGGATCCGGTTGGATTTGGGAGACACCGCCTTAGGGCCGCCGGACGAACACGCGCATGAAATTGTGCCCCGAATTGCCGATGGGCAGGGTCTGTTCAATGGTTGTGTCGTTGGCCGTGAGCCTCAGGACCACCGGAGACCAGGCCAGCAAATCAGAGGACTCCATCAAATCATAACTCTCACCCCGGCGTCCTGGCCAAGAGATCGTCCAGCTCTGGGAGGTCGGGTCGACTCGGAGGGTCATTCGGGGCGCTTCAAGATCGGGAAGTTCCTGTTCTAGTCGGATATTGTCCAAATCCCAATATCCCCCGCGTTCGGCATCCTCGACTTGGGACAGAAATCGAATGCCCATCGGATGGCCGGCCCAGGGATCGGTCGGCTGGACCAAAGGCGTGACCACGACCGCATCCACGAACTGCTGGCGGTCGGGGTAAAGTGCCTGAGAATTGGTCACACGCGTGGTGCTGACCGAGTGGATTTTTCCCAGCTCGTCTCTCCAATACAGGTCGATGTCTATAGGGACTCCCGGTCGCATGCCACCGCCCTGTCCCAGGACTCCCACCCGCAGCGTGTAGCGACTGCCGATCTCGAATCGATGGGGAAAATTCGGATTGTTGGAGGAGTCGGGCGAGTCGGTGGAGGTGGCGTCTTTGAGCAAACCCACGCCCGGGATCGCAAATAAATACAGGGCCTGTTTCCCATCCATGTTCGAAAGATGGTCTGGGCTGCCAGGTGGGGTATTGCGGAAGACACCTGCGAGTTGATCCCACAAGAAACCTCCGCCCTCGGGATAGTCGGCTGGACGTGCCGTCTTTAGCCACCCATCGACTCGGATGTTCACGAAATCGGTGGTGGGGCTCTCAAAGGACCCATTGGGGACTAAGAGAGCCCGCTTCTCCGCCACCATCACCATCGGCATCCCCAGAACAATTCCTGCGAAAATGACCCCCATCCGGCCGATCCGGGAATTTCTCAAGTATTTGGGGGCGTTCAAAGGGGAGGCCATTAAGCTCAATTGAGCAGTCGTCGCCGGGTGATCAATCCAAGGGCGATCGCCCCGACTCCGCCTAGCGCCCATGTGGAGGGCTCAGGGACGGCCGCCAAGCGAACACGGTCCAATTCCCAATAGGCGATGCCGGGCCCGCCATTCTGGCTGATGGACGTCAACGACACTCCGATCGGGCGCCCCAGCCAAGCATCTCCTGATTTCACTCCGGTGAGAGACACCGAATAATCCTTTAAAGTCGACCAGGCCGCGGTGTCGTCGGCCGCGGTAATGACCGTGCCTGTCACCGGAACTGCGTTGGCCCCATCGACGTAGAACAGGCCGATCTGAAGCTGCGTACCCGTTGTCAGCGCACCACCGCCACGGACAGCGACTTGTAGCGAGTAACTCATCCCCGGTGTGTAGGTGGCAGGCACGACCTGATTGATTCCCACTCCGGGTATTGCGAACAGGTAGGAAACCTGGGTGCCATCGGCGTTGGTGAGATGCCGGGGTTGACCTTCCGGAGGGTTGGGGAAGATGCCTGCCATTTGATCCCACTGCTCGGCAGTGATTCCGAATTGGGGAGGCGGGGCTGGATTTTTCTGCCACCCGTCGACGGTCGTCAGTGCGGGAAAACCCGCGGGAATCCGAGGGGATTCGAAGGAGTCATTGACGATGTTGATGGATTGGCCCAACAGGGAACCTGTCACCACACAAAGCATCGCAGCACGAGCGAATTGATTGGTTATGTTCAACCAAAAAAAACTAGGAGCGCAGAGGTACAAAGACGAGTCAAAAGCGGTCAATTCTGAAGAGACTGACAGGGTAAAAAACCAATTCGGGCTCTGGAGTTCAATACAAGGGCACACGTCAGAAACGGGCTGTCAGCTCCCCGGGACTGAGCAAGGGGCGGTACTCGATGGTCTCTCTGCTGACGAATCCGTCGCTCGAGGCTCGGACGCCTTACAGCAGCGAGTCTGCCGGACCGGTGATGGTGAGGGTTCCATCGGGATTCAGGCTGCAAGAGCTTCGGCTGTGGCGATAGTGCGCCACGGGGCTTACCGGTCTGAGAAGTTTAGTCTTTTGGCTCGGGCAGCCAGCAGGCGAGGCCGGCGGCCGGGATGAACAGGATCGCCGCGTAGAGCAAGGCTTGGCGGACATCGCCCACTTTGGTGAATAGTCCGAAAAAGACCGTACCGCCTGCCGCGATGAGCCGACCGATGTTGTAGCAGAAGCCCGCACCGGTGGTCCGGAGCAGCGTGGGAAAGAGCGGCGGCAGGCACATGGTGAAGAGCCCGAACACTCCCTGGCACAGTCCGATAAAAAAGAATCCGATGAGGACGGCGAGGTGGGCTCGGGCTTCGAGGAACGTCACCCCCATGACCACGCCGTAGATGAGGCAAAAAGAAACCACCGCTTTGCGATACCCGACCGCCCGGGCCACAGCCGCCGCCGCGTAGTTGCCCAGGATCGACCCGGCCATGAGGACCATGAGTGCGATCACGGCGGCCCGGTTTTGACCCGCAGACGAAAGGTCCCGAACCTCGGGCAGGTCGCGGATGTACTTTTGCTGCCAGAACATGAAGGTCCAATGCGCGGTCAGTGACACGCCGCAAATGGCCAAGACGATCCACGTGGTCTTCGCGGCCGCACCGCGGAATAGGTCGGTCAGTCCGGGCGGTTTTTCAGAACCGGCCCGTGCGGCATGCCATTCGTCTGTTTCGGGAACCGCCCGCCGGATCCACAACACGATGAGTGCTGGGAAAACACCAACTAGAAAGATGTAGCGAGGCTCCGCGTTCTCAAAGAGGTAACCGAAGAAGCAGGCCAGCAGCACGCCGATATTCACCGCGGTCTGGAGGGTGGCGGCGATCCACGGTCGCCAGCGTTTGGGCCAAGTCTCGGACAGCAGCGAGGCCCCGACGGCCCACTCGCCCCCGATGCCCAGGGCCGAGAGGAAGCGGAATACCATCAGGTGCCACC
>JBDKKQ010000103.1:0-4532 GCA_039796015.1 Verrucomicrobiota bacterium | reverse complement strand
GCCCTGGAACAGTCCGGCGGCAATGTGTCGGCGGCCGGCCGGCGATTGGGCGTGTCCCGCGATTACCTTCGCTACCGGTTGGTACCCAAGGCGGAGCAGTGACCGCCCTGGATTCCCACCCGCAGAAAATTCAAGTCGGCGATCAAGGCTCGACGGTTTGCACGAATTTGAACTGACCGTTCTCCACCGTGATGATCACTGCCGCCTTGGGCGCATTGCGCTGTGCGTCCATGCGGGTGCGGCCGCTGGCGGCGACCAAGTCTGTGGTAACCAACGCCGCCTTGATCTTGGCCGGCTCGGCCGACCCGGCGCGCCGGATGGCGTCGGCCAGCACCTTGGCGGAGTCGTAGCCGAGGGCCGCCATCGCATCGGGCGTCTTGCCTTGATAGCGCGCCTTGTAGGCGGCCACGAACAGCTTGGCTTCCGGGGTGTCTTGGATGGGTGAAAAGTGCGTGGAGTAGTAGGTGTTCTTGAGGGCCTCACCGCCGGCGATTTGGATGAGTTCCGGGGCCTCCCAGCCGTCACCGCCGAACATCGGCACGGTGATGCCCAGTTCGCGGGCCTGCTTTATGATGAGTCCGACCTCGTTGTAGTAACCCGGCACACAAATGCCCTCGGGATTGGCCCCCTTGATGGCCGTGAGCTGTGCTTTAAAGTCCTTGTCCTTCGAGGAGTACTTTTGCTGCACCACGATTTGGCCGCCGGCTGCCGTGAAGGCGTCGCTGAAATACTGGCGCAGCCCATCGCCATAAGCCGACGACACGTCCGAGAACACCGCCACCCGCGAGAGCTTGAGCGACTTGCGAGCGAACTCGGCGATGAGCCGGCCCTGGAAGGGATCGGTGAAGCACACCCGGAAGACGCAGTCGCCGACCTCGGTGACCTTGGGATTGGTGGACGAAGGCGAGATCATGGGGATGCCCGCTGCCTGACACACCGGCCCGGCCTCGAGCGAGCGTCCGGAGGCTACCTCACCCAGCACCGCCACCACCTTGTCGCGGCTGATGAATTTTTTAACAATGGTCACCGACTCACCGGCCGTAGATCGGTTGTCTTCGTGCAGCAGTTGAAGTTGTTTGCCCAACACGCCGCCGGCCTTGTTGATCTCCTCAATGGCCAAGACCGTGCCTTCATGGGAGGACACACCAAAGGTGGCCTCCGTGCCGGTGAGGGAGCAGAACTCGCCCACCTTAATGGTGTCGGCTCCAGCGGCCCCGGCAGCGCCACCCTCTGAGGGTTTACAACCGGTCCACGGCAAGACCGTGGCGGCGGTAGCGACGGCAACAGTGGCGAGGAAGGTGCGGCGGGGTTGGGCGGGGTTCATGGTAAGGTCGTGATCGAGGGATCGAGGGATCGTATCGGGCTCTGGGAATCTCTGTGGGGACAGGCTAGGAACCTCTCCGCCGGCTTTCAATCGAGGACTGCGCGAGGGCTCAACAACCGAGGGTGCTGAGGGCCCCGGATTCGATCAACTTCGGTGGGCATCGAGCAGCGCGTGGGAATTGATTAAACGCCCCGTATTGGTAGAATCTTCGAGTGCCACGGGAGAATTCCCAGAGCGCCACTCGATCACCATGACGCCGAAATTGCCCACTTCCCAAGACGCCCTGCTGTTCACCCCCGGACCGCTGACGACTTCGCTCGCGGTCAAGCAGGCCATGCTCCACGACGCCGGTTCTTGGCACTGGGAGTTCAACAACTTGGTGGCCGAGGTGCGACAGGCCCTTCTCGGACTTGGCGGGGTATCGCGCGAGTCGGGCTGGGAAGCCATTTTGATGCAGGGCAGCGGCACCTTCGGCGTGGAAGCGGTGTTCCAGAGCGCCATCCCGCCCGAAGGTAAAGTGGCCGTGCTGTCCAACGGCGCTTACGGCGAGCGCATCCTCCTCATGCTCCAGCAGGCTCGGATTGCCCACACGGTGCTGCGCACGGCCGAGGATACCCCGCCGACTCCAGAAGCTCTGGACGCGCTGTTGGCCTCCGATCCGGCCATCACTCATGTGGCGGCGGTCCATTGCGAGACCACCACGGGCGTACTCAACCCCATCGAGACGTTGGGCCCGGTGGTCAAGCGCCATGGCAAGGTGTATATCGTCGACGCCATGAGCAGCTTCGGCGGCTACCCCATCGACTTGGAGGCCGCGGGCATCGACTTCATCATTTCGTCGGCCAACAAGTGCGTGGAGAGCGTGCCGGGCTTCAGCTTCGTGCTGTGCCGCCGTAAGGTGCTGCTGGCCACCGAGGGTTGGGCGCGCAGCCTGAGCCTCAACTTGTTGGACCAATTGAAGGGCTTCGAAAAGAACGGCCAGTTCCGCTACACGCCGCCCACCCACAGCATTCTGGCCTTTGCGCAGGCGCTGAAGGAACTGGAACAGGAAGGCGGCATCGCCGCCCGTGCCGCGCGGTATCAGGCCAACAACGCCGCCCTCATCGCGGCCATGCGGACCATCGGTCTGAAGTCCTACCTGCCGCCGGCGGTGCAAAGCCACATCATCACCAGCTTCGTCTACCCGAAGGATTCGGCCTTTGTTTGGACCGAGTTCTACCGGCTCGTAGCCGAGAAGGGCTTTTTGCTGTATCCGGGCAAGATCAGCCAAGCCGACACCTTCCGAATCGGCAACATCGGCCGCCTCTTCGAAAAGGACATGCGCGCCGTGGTCAATGCCATCGCCGAGACCTTGCGCGAGATGGGTGTGAAAGCGGGCCGAGCCTAGGCCCCGTCGGAACTACGCATTCAGAAGGTTGGATCAGTGGCAATGGCCCGTCCGCCGGGCCGAATCCGTTCAGTTGGAGGCATTTCGGTATCCGGGCACTCCACGCATTTATTGTTTGCTTTTTTGATGGGGTTTACTGACGGCAACCCATACCAAATATCTAATCATGACAACGAGTCGTAGGGATTCCGTTGCGAAAGAGCCGGAGTCACGGATGAGCGGACATGATTTGAATGGTTCAAGGGAGGAAACGGTTGATGAATCGAACGCGATCAGCATTCACCCTGATTGAACTCCTGGTCGTAGTCGCGGTCATTGGGGTATTGGCAGCGTTGATGATTCCGGCCGTGAGCAAGGCGATGGATCGGGCTTACACTGTCCAATGCGCCTCCAATGAGCGGCAGATGGGGTTGGCGCTGACCTTGTATGCGGGGGACAACCAAGATAGCTATCCTTGGTTTACGTTCGCGACTCAATACCGGCAATGGACCGCCCTGAGCAACTATGTGGGGCGCAGCCGAGGAGTCTTCAAGTGTCCGGCCGCGAAGGGAATGTCTCCAAAGGGGCCTTACAGTCTCTCGGAATGGACTTACGAGCCGGTGATGCCGCTCAAACGGGCTTGTACCATCACCAACGCCGATGGCAGCTCTTGGGTGACAGACTACAAGTTCAATGACAGTTCCCGCTTCTATCAGACCAATGAGCTCGGGCAGATCATCGGCAGCCGGGTGGGCTTGAGTCAGATGCGTCCTGCCGAACTGGTTGTGGACTGGGACAACCTAGATTGGCAGCCCCGCCACGTCTCCCGCTTCAAGGTCAACTTTGGCTTTCTTGACGGCCATGTGGCCCAGTTCAAGTCCTCCGGTGAACGTCCTACCCAGGATCCGGCGAAAGCCATGACCGGTACCTACACGGCGGATAGCATCGGCAACTTCCCGTTTTGGAATTGGGGCTTCCCGGATGTGTTCGTCACCCCGCTTGACCCGCAGAAGTAGCAGGACCTGATGGGCCACTGAGTGAGCCCGCTGTGGTCCCCTCCAGCCCTGGTGCAGAGGTTCCCAATTTCTGGCGGCTTCATGAGTTACGGGTCCGATGCGGTGTTTCTCGTGAGGCCCGGCAGAGTGGCATCAAGACGGCAGCGCCCTGTTGCCGCCACCGGGCCTAGCCGGACTTTCGCTGATTTGCGCCGGTCGACCTGCGGTTTTCCTCGGAAAAACGATTCTTTGAACCCCCTCGGCCAGCGATTTTCTCTGTAGTGCAGACCTACCCCCTTGTCTTGGCTCCCGGATTTCCGGATAGCATGTCGGCCTGTGTTCCTGCGCTGCCATCGACGCAAGAAGGACGGGAGTTGTTGATGTCGCGATACACGGAGCCGTCGGCCAAGCAACGGTTGCTGATGGATCGGCTGCGCCTGGTGCTGCCGGAACAACCGCACCCCAGGATCACAAACCCACGGGTCGAAGAGCCACCCAGTCCGAAGATGTAGTGCAGACCTTTGACCAAAGAACCCAGCTTTTGCTGAGGTTTTCCACTTTCCAAGTGCCCAGTAGCGAAAGTCCGGTTAGGCCGATTCGAGCACCACGTTGGTGTAGATGCGCCGCTCGCCGGTGCGGATCAGGCCGACCGCGCCGGGCACCCGGGCCTTGAGGGCCAGGTGGGGTTCCCAGATCACGGACGTACCGCCGAAGGCCGACTGGAACTCTGCGCGCACGGCGGGGTCGTTGTGGTCGTGGAATTCCGAGGCCATCCACACGGGGCCGGCCTTCCAATTCGCCACGATGGCTGCCACCACTTGGGGCACCGTCGGGATGCCGTAGACCA
>JBDKKQ010000102.1:0-7463 GCA_039796015.1 Verrucomicrobiota bacterium | reverse complement strand
GGGAATTCAAGGAGGGACAGGCTCCGAGGCTTGCGGGAAGCGCTTCCGGCGGGAAAGGTGGGGCTGGAGGGCTGTCTACGAGGCCTTTCACCGGATCATGATCACTTACGAAGATGCGTTGGAGCGGGTTTTGAAGCCTCTACTCGCTGTTCCAGTCGTTTCGATGTCGTTAACGGAAGCGTTGGGATGCTGTTTGGCAGAGGATGTCTCCGCTTTGGTCGATCTGCCCGGCTTTGATACGGCTTCTATGGATGGCTATGCGGTGAGAGCGGGGGAGGTATCTCGTTCTGGGGTGGTGCTGCCGTGCCGATTGGAGGTGGCTGCGGGCCGGGTGGCAAATCGATCTCTGGAGTCCGGGGAGTGTGCTCGTATTTTGACGGGGGCCCCCATGCCAGCAGGATCCGATGCGGTGGTGATGCAGGAGGATACGGAGCGGGAGGTCGATGGGCGGATCCGTTTCAACGATGGGGTGAAGCCTTGGGAGAATGTTCGTTTCCGGGGGGAGGACTTCCGGATGGGCACTCGGGTGCTGGCGGCCGGGCAACGATTGGGTCCGCCGCAGTTGGCTCTTGCGGCGGCGGCGGGTCGTGCGGAGTTGCGGGTGCATCGAAAGGTGCGCGTGGTGGTGGCGAGTTCCGGTGATGAGTTACGCTCTCCAGGTACTGCGCTGGCTCCAGGGCAGATTTACGACAGCAACTCGGTGCTGCTGACCACGTTGTTTCGTTCCGCGGGCGCGGAGGTGATTCAGGTGCCGACGTTACCGGATCAACTGGAAGCGACCATGGCGGGTCTGGAATCGGCGCTGTCGCAGGCAGATCTGGTGATCACCGCGGGCGGAGCTTCAGTGGGAGACCGGGATTTTCTGCGTCCGGCTTGGGAGCGATTGGGAGGGCAGCTCGACTTCTTTAAGGTGGCCATCAAGCCTGGAAAGCCTGTGTTTTTTGGGACGCTCCGGGGTGGGTACCTCATCGGGTTGCCTGGGAATCCCGTTTCGGCGTTTGTCACGGCGGTCCTTATGGCCTTGCCTGCTCTGCGCCGTTTGCAGGGATCGGCCGAGGTCGGGTTGCCGGCCACCGTCGGTACGTTGTCGGTCCCCCTCTCGAACCCCGGTCTCCGACGGCATTTCATGCGAGTAATCCTAGAGGAATCGGGACAGGTGCGATCGGCCGGAGTCCAGGCTTCGCACATACTTCTGTCGATGGCGCGGTCCAATGGGTTGGTGGATGTGCCCCCGTCCACGGAGTGGCCTGTTGGGACGCCAGTACGGGTGCTGCGTTGGCCGGAAGTTTGATAACGATTGGATGGTGGTTGTCGGGGTTGCGCTTTTTTGGTTTGCATGGATATTTCGTAATTCTAATGAAGAAATTTTCCCTGACGGCGGCCGCCTTAATGACTGTGGGCAGCGCGTTGGCCCAAGATCGATTGGTAGCGCCTTCCTACACCGGAGCCCTCGAAGTGACTGCGGGCTATTCAGCCGGTGCGGATATCCGCCTGGGAACTCGCGAGTTGGGCAATCTGGACGCGACTCGGACTCGGCTGGAGTACAAGGGGATCTTCGACCCGGCTGCTGCATTGAATTGGGGTGTCGGCGTGGCCTACACTCGGTGGGATTTCGGTCGTGATTCGGGCAATCCGCTGCCGGCTAATTTGCAGTCGGTGGCCCTCCCGCTCACGGTGTCTTGGCGCTTTAGCGAGCGTTGGCAGGCCTTCGGAGAAGTTTCGCCTGGCTTGTATTCCGACTTCGAAAAGATCAGTGGGGAGGATTTCAATGCGCCGTTTATCGGGGGGGTGGGCTATGCGGTGAATCCGGATCTTCAGGTGTTCTTTTCGGTGAGTGTGGATCCGAGACGGGATATTCCGGTGGTGGGCGGGCCTGGAGTTCGTTGGCACTTTGCCGAGCACTGGACGCTGTCACTGCTCCTGCCCCGGCCGCAGATCCAGTACCGTCCTTCGGAAAACTGGACCTTCCACGTCGGAGCCGAGATGTTGGGTGGAGCCTACCACCTGAATCCGAACTTTGGTCGGGACCGCGGTCTGGCCGCCATGGATGACCAGATGGTCACCTATCGCGAGATTCGCACAGGTGTTGGTGCGCGCTGGGGCGGGCCGAAGGGTTTTTATGCCTCACTCGAGGGCGGTTGGATGATTGATCGGCGGTTCGTGCTCAATGATGTACGCCTCCAGTTCAATGGAGACGGCGCCGCCTACGGTCAGTTGGCCGTCGGCTACCGGTACTGAAGGTGGTACTGAAGGCGTTTGCCCCAGAAGACGGTCGGGCTCCCTCAGTTTCAAGCGGGCCCACCGCGATCCAAGTTCGGCTGAAGGTCGGGCTGAAGGTCGGGCTGGAAATAGGCCCCGGAGGTAGCCTTCAGAGGTAGAAGTTAGAGGTAGGGCTTCGACGTGGGTCTGAGAGTCAGGCCTCAGAGTTAGGGCTCAGAGGTGGGGCTCAGAGGTGGGGCCGAATCTTTGAGCCGGCCGCACTGCGGGCTTGGGTAGTTTCGGCAAACCCGACCGCTCCCACTCCGTTGTTTTTTGCGAAGATCCCTGACTTGAACTGCCGGTTTACAACGCGTTGAGGATCCGGTTCAGGTTCACATTCTTGGAGATGATTTCCTGAATGAGTTGGATCTTCTGAATGTCGTCGGGTCGGGTTTTTACAATCAAGTCGTGGACGACCGAGGCAGCGTGGTAGCTGTCCTTGCCGGTGATGATCACTGGGCAGGGCAGTTCCCGGAGCTGTTTGAGCATCGAGATGGTGGGCTTGATGTCATCCGAAAGGATGAGTCCGGCAATGGGTTGCCGGGAGGCCTTCATTTGTTCGGTGGCCGCATTCAAGATGTCCTCCCGATCGGCAGGGACGATCATGACCACATTGGGCTTTAGGAGGGTTTTCGCCCGTTCCGCGCCCATGGCTCCGATGACCACTTGATTGACGATCTGGGTGAGCGGGGTTTTCCCAACCAAAACCTCCGCCTCGAGCTCATCGGCGATTGCCCCGAGTGTCGGGCGCGAGAGGATAGGCTGGTAAGGCACCACCCCCAGCAGTTCGAGTCCTTTGCGCTTGAGTCCGCGCTGCGCGAACTCGGTGATGTAGTCGAGCTTCTCGGGCAGCACCTTGTTGATGATGACTCCGATGACTTGAACCCCCTCTTGTTTGAAGAGGGCGTGGTTCATGACCGTTTCGTCGATGGGTTGGCCGATGCCTCCACGGGTCACGATAACGACCTTGGCATTGAGCAATTTGGCAACGTTCGCGTTGGAAAGGTCGAAGACGCTGCCGACGCCGGCGTGGCCCGTGCCTTCGCAAAGCACGAAGTCTTTCTCCCAAGCCACGCGATCGAAGGCCTTGTGGATGCGCTTCACCAGGGCCTCCAGGTTGGATGACTGCAAGTACTTGCGGGTGAAGTCCGGCTCGACCGCGATGGGAGACATGTCCACCAGCGGGCAGTTCAGCCGGAAGACGCGGTCCATGATCACGGCGTCCTCGTCGATCTTTTGCTCGTCAATCTCTACGAAGCGCTGACCCACCGGCTTGATGTAGCCCACCCGTCCGTAGCGCTGCTGCAATGCAGCCAGGAGTCCGAGTGAGGTGGTGGTTTTGCCATCATTCTGGCGAGTGGCCGCGATGAAGACCCGGGGAGTCAGCAGGTTCTGAAGCATGGACCGGAGGTGGCTCGGGGTGGTGAGTCAGGGGGATGAACGTTTCAGAGGTCGCCCGGCAAGTTCTCGCCGGCGCCGGGGTAGAGATGCTGGTAGTCGATGCTTTGCAGCCCGACGATGGCGGCCACGCCCAGGATGTCGTGGGAACTGCTGCCGCGTGATAAGTCGGCGGCGGGACGATCTAGACCTAGCAGGATCTGGCCGTAGGCGTTGGCCCGTGCCACGTGCTGGATGAGCTTGCTGGCGATGTTGCCTGAATTGAGGTCAGGGAAGATGAGCACGTTGGCCTTTCCGGCCACCTTGCTGTCCGGAAGCTTGCGCAAGGCAATCTCTGGGATGAGTGCGGCATCGACTTGCAGTTCACCATCGAAATCGGCTTCGAAGCCCATCTCGTGGGCCTTCTGCTGAGCCAATCCCGTGGCGGCCTTGACCTTCATCAAACTGGGTTGAGTGGCGCTGCCTTTGGTGGAGTAACTCAGGAGGGCCACGCGGGGGCGGACCCCAGAGATTTGCCGCGCCAGTCGGGCCGTGGAGATGGCGATGTCGGCCAATTGGTCGACGGTGGGTTCTGGGATGACACCGCAATCACCCATGAACAGAACGCCGCGATCGCCAAAGCGGGTGTCCTCAACTTCCATCACCATGCAGGAGGAGGCGGTGGTGGTCTTCGGGGCAACCTTGATGATTTGGAAGAGGGGTCGGAGAACGCCGCCAGAGATTTCGTTGGCACCGGAGACCAGACCGTCGGCCTGCTTCATGGCCACCATCATCGCGCCGAAGTAGTTGGGCTTGATCATGGCCTCGCGGGCCTCTTGTTCTTCGATGCCTTTGCCTCGGCGAAGCAGCATGAAGCGCCGCACGAAGCTGTCGAGATCGGGGCTTTCTGACGGGTTGATGAGGCGAATGCCCTCGAGAGACACATTCAGCGCCGCCGCGGCTTCTTTGATGGCCAGTCGGTCTCCCAACAAAATCGGAGCCCCGAGGCGCAGGGAAAAGAACTGGCGAGCCGCCTGGATGACCCGGGGTTCGGTGCCTTCAGGAAAGACAATCCGCTTGGGGTGACGTTGGAGCTTCTCGATGACGCCGCCAATGAAACGCATGGCCGGACCATGGCCGAGCCGCTCACGCCCCACAAGGATGGCCTCGGCTCCTTGTGAGGAATGAAAAAACCCGCGGCTTCGGTGTCTTTCGACCGAGGCCGCGGGTTCTTCGGTGGAGTGGCGATTAGGCCTTGGCCACCAGTTGACGCAGGACGTAGGGCAGGATTCCGCCGTGCTGGTAATAGTCGATCTCGATCGGGGTATCGATGCGGCAGATGACCTGGATATTCTCCACCGTGCCGCACTTGCGAGTGATGCGCAGGGTGAGGTCTTGTTGGGGTTTGACCGAGGGGCTCAGACCAATGATATCGAAGGTCTCGGTGCCATCGAGGTGCAGACTCCGGGCGCTGGCGCCGTCCTTGAACTGGAGGGGCATAACGCCCATGCCCAATAAATTGGAACGGTGAATGCGCTCGAAGCTCTCGGCGACGACCACCTTCACGCCGAGCAGGCTGGTGCCCTTGGCAGCCCAGTCACGGCTGGAACCGGTGCCGTATTCTTGGCCGGCGATCACAATGAGCGGAGTACCGGCGGCTTGATAGGCCACGGCCGCGTCATAGATGGAAGTCTTCTGGCCATCGGGGCCGAAGGTGTTACCGCCTTCTTCGCCGCCGAGCATCAGGTTCTTGATGCGGACGTTGGCGAAGGTGCCGCGGGTCATGATGCGGTCGTTGCCCCGGCGGCTACCGTAGCTATTGAAGTCGGCGAACTCCACGTGGTTGTTCACCAGGAATTGACCGGCCGGTGAACTCTTCTTGATGGCGCCGGCTGGCGAGATGTGGTCGGTGGTCACCGAATCCCCGAAGATGCCCAGTGCACGGGCCCCGCGGATTTCGGCAATGGTACCCGGCTCCATACCGAACTGGGTGAAGAACGGAGGCTCTTGGATGTAGGTGGAGTTGCTGTCCCACTCGTACACGTTGCCCACGCTCGAAGAGATTTCGTTCCACTTCGGGTTCTGGGCCGCGAAATCGGTGTAGAGTGCCCGGAAGATCTCGGGCTTGAGGGCCGCCTGCAAGGTGTCGCGCACCTCGGTGAGGCTGGGCCAGATGTCCTTCAGGAACACCGGTCCGTTCGTGCCCTCGCCGATGGGCTCGGTGGTCAGGTCCTTGTCGACCCGGCCAGCCAGCGCGAAGGCTACCACCAGCGGCGGCGACATCAGGAAGTTGGCCTTGATGTTCTGATGGACGCGGGCTTCGAAGTTGCGGTTGCCCGACAAGACCGAGGCAGCCACCAGGTCATTCTTCAGCACCGCTTCTTCGATCTTGGCGTCGAGCGGGCCAGAGTTGCCGATGCAGGTGGTGCAGCCGTAGCCCACCGTCTGGAAGCCCAGCTGATCGAGGTAGGTCTGGAGCCCGGTCTTGTTGAGGTAATCGGTGACCACCCGACTGCCCGGGGCTAGCGACGACTTCACCGACGGGTTGAGCTTCAGGCCCTTCTCGATGGCCTTCTTTGCCAGTAAGCCCGCGGCCAACATGACCGTGGGGTTTGAGGTGTTGGTGCAGCTGGTGATGGCGGCGATGAGCACCGAGCCGTGTCCGATCTTCGAGCCGCTCACCTCAGCGCTGACCGAGGCGAAGTCTTCAGCCTTCTTGCCGAAGCCGTTTTCGGTCACCGGCTTGCTGAAGGAACCCACGAAGCTGGACTTGAGGTTCTGCAGCTCGATGCGGTCTTGTGGGCGCTTCGGGCCGGCCACACTGGGCACCACGCTGGAGAGGTCGAGTTCGACCACTTGCGAGTATTCGATCTGACCCTTCTGCGGCATGCCCCACAGGCCTTGAGCTTGGTAGTAGTTCTTGTAGAGGGCGATGTGCTCCTCGGTGCGGCCGGTGGCGCGGAGGTAGTTGGTGCACTCCTCGTCGATGGGGAAGAAACCCATGGTCGCGCCGTATTCGGGGGCCATGTTGGCGATGGTAGCACGGTCCACTAGCGGGAGCGCGGCGGCACCCGGGCCGAAGAACTCCACGAATTTACCGACCACCTTGGCCTTGCGGAGCATCTGGGTGACGGTCAGCGCCACATCAGTAGCGGTGACGCCCTCGCGAATGGCCCCGGTCAGGTGCACACCCACGACATCCGGAGTGAGGAAATACACGGGCTGACCCAGCATGCCCGCCTCGGCCTCGATGCCGCCCACGCCCCATCCGACGATGCCCAGACCATTGATCATGGTGGTGTGGGAATCGGTGCCCACCAGCGTGTCGGGATAGTAGACGCCGCCGGCGCTCAGGACGCCCTTGGCCAAGTATTCTAGGTTGACCTGATGGACAATGCCGATGCCCGGAGGGACGACCTTGAAGGTGTCGAAGGCCTGCATGCCCCACTTGAGGAACTGGTAGCGCTCGCGGTTGCGAGTGAACTCCAGGTCGAGGTTCTTCTGGAGCGAGTCACCGGAGCCGGCGAAATCTACCTGCACCGAGTGGTCCACCACGAGATCGACCGGCACCAAGGGCTCGATGATCTTGGGGTTCTTGCCCAGCTTGGCCACCGCCGAGCGCATGGCCGCCAAGTCCACCAGCAGCGGCACGCCGGTGAAGTCTTGCAAGACGATCCGCGCAACCACGAAGGGGATCTCAGCGGTCCGGGATTCATTGGCCTTCCAGTTGGCCAACTCGAGAACATTGGCTTCCTGAACTTTCAGTCCGTCGCAGTTGCGAAGCACGCTCTCCAGTACCAGTCGGACGGAGACCGGGAGTTTGGAGA
>JBDKKQ010000101.1:0-8362 GCA_039796015.1 Verrucomicrobiota bacterium | reverse complement strand
CTGAGGCATCAGGAATGAGCTTGGGCTCGAGCTGAGGATTGCTGGGCTGCTCCCCCAGTTGGCTCATCATTTGGCTCGCCAACGCGATGAGTTCAGCCGGGGTCTTGCCGTTGACGGGGATCACTGCCATCTGGCGTTTTTGGCGCTCCGGAGCGACGTCCACGACGGCCAAGATCGACTCGATCTCCTTCTTCTGTTCTTCAGTCGCCGTCACCAGCAGGCGGTTGTTGGCGGTGTCGGCAACCACTGACGGCTTGGGCTGGTCTTCGAAACGCCGATCGGACATGCGCTCATTGATTAGGCTGTTGAGGCTCGTGAATGCGGTCTCCAGTCGAGCATTGCGCAGCGCGAGAATATGCAAGGACCGCTGCAAGGGTCGGGATTTCTCGGCGCGGAGGTTGCGGACGATTTCTTCAATCCGAGTCAGGTGCTCTCCGGAGGCGGTAACGATGAGACGACTGGTGTTCGGCTCGGCCATGATCTTGGCGTGGGCAGCCCCGCCCGCGCTGCCATCAGCCACTTCGCTGCGGTAGATTTGTTCCACCAGAGGGACGATGCGTTTGGCTTCGGCCACACTGCCTAAATCGATGAAGCGGGTTTGTTGAGGGCGGGGACTGGTGGAACCGGTCTCCAGTTGGGAGATGATGTCCATGGCAGTTTGAACATCACCCGGAGAACCGGTGACCACGATACTCTGACTGCCCGGTTCCACCGAGACGTTGGCTGTGGCCACCTTCTGGCCATTGGGCAGCGTCTTGGTAAGGGCCTCGCTCAAGATCTTGCCCACGTTCTTTGCCTCCGAGGTGCGGGTCCGGAACACGCGAGTGACCTGGACGACTTGTGCCTTGCTCGGAGTGCCGGGGGGTGCGGTGCGGCCCGAACCGTGGACGGGCTTGTCGAGCTTGTTGACGAGGGCCTCGATTTGGTCAGCCATGCCGGCCAACGGCGCCGCGACGATGAGTCGGTTGGTGTCTTTTTCGGCGATGACCCGGGCCTTGGTGGCTGCTGCAGATCCCGTTTCGTTGGCGGCGGCCACTCCGGGGATCGCCTGTCGGATCATGTTGGCCAAATCTTCGGCCTTGATCACCTCGGGGGTGTAAATACGGACATCGCCGGCACCGGTTCCGCTGTCTTCAAAACGGGAGATGAGTTCATCGGCCAGGCTCAACCGCTCGCGGGGACCAAAGAGAACTAAGGTTCGGGAAGCGTCATCGTACACGGCCGTGACGTAGTCGTTCGGATCGGCTGGCAGGACGTCGAGTTGCTTCGAGGTGGGATTGAACTGGGTGCGCTTCGGAGCCGTGGTGACACCGAAGGTGCGGTTGATGAGGTCGGCAACAACGGCTCCAGAGGCATGGAGCAGTGTGTAGGTCTTCATCTGCCGTTGGGCAGCCGTCTCGTTGTCGACCGAACTAATGAGTGACTTGACCCGCTGGATGTTGACCAAGCGGTCCGTGAGGATCAGGCCGCGTCCGCGGGACAGGGTGGCCACCGATCCGGCTGTGGAAAGCAGGTTGGTGATCGATTCAGAAATCTCCTTCGCGTCGAGGTTCTTGAGTTCCAAGACCACGGTGACCACCTCTCCCGGGCGGACGCCGTCGGCCTTTTCGCCGCCGCGTAGGATGCGCAAGGGCGTTTGCGGCAGTTCCTTGAACGGAAGCACGCGCAGGAAATTTCCTTCCTCCACGACCATTTGTCCCTTCATCGACAAGATGACGTTCAGTGTGTCGAAGGCCTCCGCGTAGTTGTAGGCGTTGGAGTCGTTGAAGGTGATGGTTCCCGGGAGGTTGATTTCACCCACCACGGGTTTGCCCGACATTTGGGCGAAGCGCTCGATCACATCCGCATAGGGAATTCCATCGAACTGGAAGCGGATGTTTTTAGCGCTGGCTAGGGCTGCCGCGGGAGCGTTGGTGGGATTGGTCGTCGCCGTCGGTGTTACAACCGGCGCTGCGGCGGGTGCGGCCGGGCCAGGAGTGGCCGGCACAGCGCCCGATTTTGGGCTGGCCGTCTGCGCCTGTGCAAACGGGTTGGGGACGCTCAGACCAAGACCCACGCTGAGGGCGAGAGCCAAACGGAAGGGCCGTTGAATGTTCATGGAGAAAAGGAGACGAAAGTTAGAATTGGGCGATGCCCGGGGGCAGTTGCTCCGGTTTGAGTTTGTGCCGTTGGGCGAAGGTGCCACCGCGTTCGATGGCCCAGTATTCATTGCCGATACGCAGGATGACTCGGCTGCCGGACAAGACGTTCTCCCGACCCGGGGTCGGCCAGGGGCGGTAATCGACCTGGACGATGACCCCGCCGGCGATGGTGTCCCCGACTTTGTAGCGGACCGTTTTTTGCGCGGTGAGGTCCCGGACGTGGATCTCCGACTCGCCGGCCCATTCAGACAGTGAGACGAGGCGATAGGCTTCTAGGCCGGGACTTCCCGGGGGAGGCGGTCGGGGCGGGGCCGGGGGTTGGCCGGCGGGTGGGGCCGGGGCCGGGCGGGGAATGTAGGGGCGCAGGAGATCACGAGTGATCATGGCGTCATAGACGCGGCGCTCCGGGCTCTCGGCGTTAAGACGGGATTCGAGGTCGCCGCGTTCCACCTCGGGGCACGGCATGGGAACGAGCGTCAGGTATCGGAAACTCACCTTCACCCGTCCGGGTGCATCGGAGGGGGAGAGTGTTAGACCATCGAGTCGATGGACTGGAGTGGCTCGGTCGAGTAGGAAAATTAGATTCACCACCTGGTGCAATGGCCCGTCACCGCGGATGGTCCAGCCGGTTTCCAAGGCGCCTCGGATCTTGCGGGTGCCGGTGGGGAGGCGGCTAAAATCGGCCTCCCGAAGTCCACTGTTGATGAGAGTGCGTGTCAGCATTTCGCCGAAACGTGCACTGGCCTGATCGATGTCGTCGGAGAAGGTGAGTGTGGCTGCGATCTTCACTTCGTCTTCCGCGGCGAAGTAGTCTCGACGCTCTTTGGCCAGGCGATCGAGTTTCTCGCGAACACCTGCAATGCGGCGATCGATCTCGTTGAGTGGCTTGAGAAAGATGCTGCGGCCGACGACGAAGAGGAGCACCAGACCCACCAGCCCACCGATGAGGGTGAGGAGTTTCTTTTCGCGGTCGTTCATCGGGCTCCTCCCTTCCGAGGGGCTTCTAGGGAGACATCATCGGCGGGCCGGGCCGGCGGCGTGAGCTTGGTGAGGTCGAACTTGAGCTTGGATGGTACGGTGAGTTCCACGGTGGTGCGGAAGTTGTAGCCGTTGCGATCGGCCCCCGGCGTCACGGCCAGGGGTTTTACATCGTAGCCAGCAGCGCGGAGAAGTCGGTCAACCTTGCCGAGGACCTCGCCGTTGCGAGCTTGGACTCCCAGTCGGATCGCCCGGTTGGGACCGAAGGCGACGCTGGTCAGGTAAATCTCTTCGCTCCGGGGCAGTACCGCGCTGAGATGGGCGTAATGGTCTAGCCAATCGCGCTCCTCGGCCGACCAGGCTTTCAAGGTGGCCGCCTGTTGGATCATCTGCCGGTATACCGAGCGTTTCTTTTCGCCGGTGGTCAATTCGGTCTGAAGGGCTGTGAAGGTGGCCTCGCGACGATTCATGAGCGTCTTGCGGACACCGAGCACCGCTACCAGGAGCACCAGGGCTGCCGTCGCTCCGGCGATCAGGCGGATCTTTCGCAGGTCGGGAGGCGGGGTGGGACGTTTGGGATTGAGGAAGTCAAATTCCAGCCCCGCGGGATCGGTGGCTCCCAGAGCCAATCCGATGCTGGAAAATCCTCCCGCCACGGCCGCGGCCTCGGAAGAGTCTAGGCCCGACGAACGCGCCAGAGTGACTTGGGGGACCTTGAAGCCAAGCCGTGTCTCAAGTGAGGCCGAGAGAGCTTCCTCGAGACCGGTTCCTCCGAGGATTAGCGCCGACTCGGGCGCTGTTCGGCCCGGGGTGCCGCCAAATGCATGCAAGGTCCGTACGACCTCGATCGTTGCCGTGCGAATCCACTGTTCGGCCTCCGTGTCCTTAGAGGAGGGCATGGGCAGGCCCCGGCTGAAGAGCAGGGAGCGTCCTTCCAGAATTTCGATGCCCACCTCTTCTGACTTGATGGCGACCAGCGCACGCGGGCTGGTGTGAAGCCCCGTGGTGTCGCTGGCGGCCCGGAGGCAAGTGGCGTTGGCCTGCGAGATCCAGCCCACGGCGGCCAGCGAAAGTCCGGCGGCCTCGGTGACCCGACGCAAGAACTCGAGAGACTCTTGCCGGGTGATGGCCACCAGTACTTCGACGCGATCTACTGAGTCGTTGGCAGCCCCGGGGGATAGGGGGGGTGTTTCAGTGTCTGAAGCCGGGCGCGCGGGAAGTCTCCGGAGGATCTGGAAGTCGATGATGGCCTCATCAAGTCGAAAGGGCAGATCGCGCGCCACCTGGAAGCGCACGAGCGCAGCGATGGTGCCGGTGAGGCCGGTGTCGGGGACCACCACGGTGCGGAGGATGACCTGAGAGCGACCGATTCCTAGGACCACTGGGCCTGGCTTAATTCGGGCTTTTGCCAGCGTCTTGGCGATGGCAGTTCCGAGGACGGAGGCATCGGCCCGGTCGGCATTCTCCGGCAATTCCAGAGGGAACGCCCGAACTTGATCGATGCGGTTGGAGTTGCCGGACCTCGAGGCTTCAGCGATGCGGAGGGTGAGACCATCGATCTCGAGACCCATGGCCGAGGGGAGCCCTCGTACGGTCGGACGAGAGCCTGCCGCTCCGGGGATGCGGGAGCGGATTTGACCAGTCAGTTCTGTGAGGGAAATACCCATGTTTCGTTGGACTCAGGAATCACTGCGAGACTGCCACATTGTTCGGCGAGTCGCCAACACCCGACGCTAGCGACGGGCCGCTTATTTCAGCTGATTTTTTGAATGGTCCGGATGTTTTTGAGGCGCGGACGCTCTTGTCCACCATCCGACCGGCCCTATCACGGCTCAGGGCTGAGGCAGATTTGCTGGTTTTGGGCCGGATCCAGACGGAATTTTAGCCTCTGAAGACGAGGTGCCCTCCTCGGATTCCAGGGCGATAGGAAAGGGTAATCCCAAGCGGGTGAGGTCGCGAAGATAGACCAGTCGAGCCGGTTGGCTGGCGGTGTCGATCACCGCCTCCAGGACGCGGAATCGACCGGATCGTGCCCCGTAGCCGACAACGTTGAATCGAAACTGGAGACTGCGCGTTGTCAGGAAGGGGGCAATCTCTCGAAATTTTTCAGCCTCAACCACGTTCTCGACATGAATCCAAGCGGTGGAACTACGCCGCTCGACGGGCAAGTTGCGGCGTGCCGAGAGGATGCTTTCGGCCAGAGCGTTGTCGATGCCGGGCACGAGTTGGAGAACGCTGGTCGGTGCTGTGTTGACGTTGATGCGCCCTACCAGTTCGGCCTCCGCTGAGCCGGTGAAACGGTCGAGGATTATCCCGAGCGAATCCTTGCCGATGCCGGTGGGTACCGCCCGTTCCGGACTGTCGGGTCCGCTCAGAGAAATCGTCGCGTCCAAGAGTTCTGCGGGATCCATTATAACGCTCTTGGAGGACCCGAGTTCGGACACAAATGCCACGAAGGCCGGTGGCAAATCGTTGGTCTCCGTCAGTTTGGCGCCCGGGGTATTTAGGTTGAAACGGCGGAGTCCGTTCTGGTCGGAATTGGGTTCCCGAGAATAGACCGTGAGCAGCGGAAGCAACCCCGGTTGGAGGCGCCCATCCGCATCGTCGGGTGGATCACGTTCGTCACCGTCGTCCTCGTTGGGATCGAGCGAAAAGTTGCGGTTGGCATCCTCGCCCAGAACAACCGAAGGAGTGAATCCGCGGACCAGCAAGAGTTGCTCGACAGTGGACAGAGGTCCGTTGTGGATTCGATAAGGTTGGGGAAGCGCGTTGTAGTATTCCTGTTCGGCGCCTTCGGGTCGGGGCACCTCATCGGCATCGATAAAATCGAGCAGCGCATCGGTCAGCGAAGTCTTCATTCCGGGCAGGCGGCTGACCATCGAGGTGGTGGCCGAGTTGAGGTTCAGCTTGGAAGCCTCGTCGGTCAGTCCGAAGCGAATGCCGCCTTCGGGGTTCGCGGAGTAGAGAGTCCAACGCCACTCGTCGGTACCGTCGTCGTACAGCACGCGATCCTTGAATCGCTCTGGGGCGTCCATCCAGGTCGTGTCTCCGGGTTGAAATGTTGGAGCCAGACGCATGGCCTCACGAACCCCGCTCATCGCGCTCGCCCAACCTTGTTCGGAGGTTGAACCCGTGGCCCCGGCGGTCTCCTCAGAGCGCATCCTGAACATCACGCTGAGGGCGATCATCGATAGGAGCATCACGACGATGAGCACGCCCACCAGGACGAACCCTGAGCCTCTCCGGACGGTGTAAGACTCGGGAGGTTTCATAGGGCCAATGGCGCGTCAGTCGTTGCCGGCTCGAGCTCTATTGAAGACGGTGTCAGCGCCGCAGGAAGTGCGATGACCCGGCGGAAAACTTCGAAAGGATATTCTTGGCTGGGGCCCTCTTCGGAGTCGGTCGCATCGCTCGTAAACTCATCTTCGATGGGTTCTAAACCCAGGGAGATTTCGACTGCGAGCGGAGGTTCGGGTTTATCCCAACGGGTCTGCCAGCGGGTTCCGTTCCAGTAGCGGAATCGCAGGTAGGCAATGGCCTCGGAGAGTGGAATCCCTCCGGAGGGAAGGATCGTGTTGGTGCTGTTTCCAGGCAGCGGTTCAATCTCAGTCAACAAGTTGGTCGAAACCGGCGCACTGGCGGTGTGGGTTCGCTCCTGACGGAAGAGCCCCGGCTCATTGGTATCGGAGGACCAGCGATAAGAGACTTCCACCCAGTCGGCCTCCACGATGCTGGCGCGGCCGAGGTTGCCCCCGCGCCACGGCGCTTTCGATGGCACGGCCGTGTGAAGGATTCTCAGAGATCGGGAATCCCCAGAAAGGATCGAAACACCGGCGGTGCTGGGCGGAACAGTCCTCAACTCGGTGCTGACCCGGTCCATGACCAGGCGGACCGCGGACAAGGCATCGGCCTTGCGCAGGATCTCTTCTCGGAGGACGGCGGCCTGCTGGTAAAACATCAGAACACCCGTGAACAACCCGACGCCGATGACAATCGCGAGAACCACCTCGATCAGGGTGAAACCTCGGAAGCCTAAGCCGTTGTGGACGGAGATCTTCATAGGGCTGGGACGGTTTCGTCCGGAAGAGGCTCCTCCGAGGTGGAGCTCGCCCTTGAAGGGGTAAGAATGACTTGGGCGAGTCGGCGCACCAATTCCGGATCCGCATGGCGGATGACGATTTCGTGCGGCGATCCCGGCGTGTCCCCACCGGGCGGGATGATTTGCCACGTCCAGTTGGTGAAGGGGGCTTCGAAGGGAGTCGGTCCTAGAACAGCCGGCGAGCGAAGGCCTGTCTCTAGTTCGGCGACCACCGAGGCTGCCAAGTTGTCGGCGTGGACGCCGAGTCTGAGTCGTTCTTCGCTGTCGATCGCCGATCGGAGTGCGCTGCTGACAACCGCGGCCGCGGCGACGAAGAGAACGAGTGCCAACACCACTTCTAGCAGCACCGCGCCCTGGGTCGGTCTGGGATGAATGTGGGACCGATTCAGCATCACGGGAACTGGGGACTCAGAGAGAGGACAGGGCGATGCCGCCGCAGAAGGAAACGGTTTAGCGCCGGGCTTTGCTCGTCGCTGGTGAGGTAGCAATGGGGGAAGTGGATTTCTGGTTGGATCGAGCGGGCGATGAGCCTAGATCCGAGGAGGACGGGTTCGAAGGAGAGAAGCTAGTCTGGGAGACTCCCAAGCCCGTGGATTCTTTCCAATGGCGGCGGGTCGTGCCGGTGACGCTCTCTAGGTGCACGGCCACCTCGCGGGAATCGTCACTGTCGCGGGATGCCAGAACTATCGTGGCTCCGTCGCAGGATCCGTCGGGGTAGAAGGTAATGGTGGTTTCGCCCGGGTTAGCGCCGCCGCCGGATGGGCGGGAAGCCTCGGAAGCCATTTCAGAGTCCGATGCGTCATTAGCCGAGAAGGAGGCCCCGCTGTTCATCGACTGATTAGAAAATTCGAGACTGTCAGAAGAGGGGCCTGCTAGCACTCGAGGGCCGCCCATGTCTTGGGAGTCTTGGGTCGTGGAGCCTTCGTTAGACTCAGAATTCTTTGACTCTCGACCCACCGATCGGATCTCGACTAGTTCAGAGACGTCGGCGACATCACCCGAAAGAGAAGGGATGGATTCGAAGACGCCCGGTGCGCGTGCGGGATCGGCCTCCCAAAGAATGCTCAGGGAGTGGAGGGGTTGGTCGCTATTGCTGCTGCCAAGGGAAGCAGAGTCGTTAGCAGAGGAAGCCGATGACGTTGAG
>JBDKKQ010000100.1:0-10984 GCA_039796015.1 Verrucomicrobiota bacterium | reverse complement strand
TCCATCGGGCATCGCTTTGAAATCGTCAGCCGTGCCGATAAGGCTACCGCCACGGTCACGAGTCAGGTGCCGGTCCAGGGATTCCGTTTTGATCCTAATGGCCGAGACGGCATTCCAGCCTTTTACACCCAACGCGTTAGTGCGAAGGGGTTTCCCATCGTCGCCTCCTCTAAAGTAGACCCTCACGCGCTCCAAGAGGCCGCATTTCTCGTGGACATGATGCTGGCGAAGCGACCGGACGTGCGCGCTGCGATGATCCAAAGTGGCGCGCGTATGTGCATCATGGCCCACAATGAATTCACCACCGACCTGCCGGAATTCGTCCGCATGGCCGAAGGGAGGCTTCGTGATTTCCCGAGTTTGCCGGCAAAAGATTTCTGGGATGCGCGCGCCCGCGGACTCGGCGGCAGCGAAACCGATCCCTTATGCACGGTGGCCGAGGAGAACGTGCTCGGATTTCCCGGCGACCCGTATGAGAAGGAGTGCATTCTCATCCATGAGTTCGCGCACAACATCCATTTGCGCGGCCTGCTAAATGTGGATCCGACCTTCGACTCGCGACTGAAGGCCACCTATGCCGCCGCGATGAAGGCCGGCTTGTGGAAAGGCAAGTACGCCAGCGTCAACCCTCACGAGTATTTTGCAGAGGGAGTGCAATCGTGGTTCGACAACAACCGCGTCAATGATCACGACCACAACCATGTCCATTTGCGTTCCCAGTTGATCGATTACGACCCGGGGCTGGCTGCACTGTGTCGCGAAGTCTTCGGCGACACCGAATTGAGATACAGCAAGCCCGCCACGCGTCTCACCGGCCACCTGGAGAACTACGATCCGGTGAAGGCGCCGAAGTTCTACTGGCCGCAGCGATTGAAGCACGCCTCGGCCGAGATCCGGGCGAAGGCCGAGGCCCGCGACAAGGCTGCCAACGAGGGCGACAAACGCTGATCTCCTGCTTTGAAGGCGAAGGGGCGAACGGGCGAAGGGGCCAACGCAGAACGCCAGAACCCTCCCCATGACTTTCTGTCCCAGTGCCTCGTTCCGGATTGAGGGCGGGGCTCGCCTTGGGACGAGGAAGCCGGCTAACCTCTCGCCGTATGGGACCTGTTGAGGCACTGGTTCAGCCGCTGGGAGCGGCGTGGGCGGGAGCGTTGCTGGTCAGCGGTCTGGCGTTTCGGCGCAGGGCTTGGCTGGCCGGCGTCACTTCGCTTTGCCTCGCCGGCGGACTCTGGCTGGTGGGTGGAACCCCCTTCTCGGCATTGCTCTTGGCGCGTTTGGAGAGGCCCTATGATCGGATTCATCCGGTGACCTTGCCGGTGGCCGATGCCGTGGTGGTCTTGGCGGGAGATATCGAGTTCTCCTCACGCGAATTGCTGTGGTTCGGGACCGGTTCATCCTTTGAACGTTCCCTGACGGGCCTAGAGGTGATGCGTCAAGGGAAGGCCCGCACCTTGGTTGTCAGCGGTGCTCCTTTTAATTGGCTCGGGAGTGCTCGTTCAGAGAGCGATTTGCTCACCGCCTGGATACGCTCTTGGCGATTGCCGGCGGGAGATCTCCAGCGGTTGCCCGCGTGTAAAGACACGCATGAAGAAGCCGTCGCGATTGGCGACATGGTTCGAAAACGGGGCTGGAAGCGGGTAATTTTGGTGAGTTCAGCGTCGCATCTGGCCCGGGGAGCTGCCGCCTGCCGCAAGGAAGGCGTAGATGTTCTGCCCGTCGGGTGTGACTTTCAGGCTTTGGATGCGTTGGATCGACCCGAGCACTGGTGGGTGGTGCCCCGAAGCGAGGGGTTGATCCGCTTTGAACGCTGGCTCCATGAAGAATTGGGTGGCGTGTGGTACTGGTGGCGCGGGTGGATTTGATGCGGCAATCTCCGTTTTCAGGCCCTTCCACTGAGCACATTTCTGGCAGGTGTGGATTGCCCTCCGGGGCGCGGTCGGTTTCCATCGGTCAGCTTTGAGCAACGTGATTCCAACCGAAGTGATCCAGGCGGCCGGTGGTCTGGTGTGGCGAACATCCCCTCGGGGTCGCGAACTAATTCTAATCCATCGGACCCGTTATGGTCCGGAATGGGCTCTTCCGAAAGGCAAGCTCGACCCCGGCGAAGGATGGCTTCAGGCCGCGGTGCGGGAGGTTGAGGAAGAGACCGGGTGCCGTGCCACGGTGGATTGCTTCGCTGGTGGCAGCGTCTATGCGGTCAACGGAATGCCTAAGGTGGTCTTGTACTGGCACATGGAGCTTCAGGAACAGGGGCCCGTGCAGGATACGCAAGAAGTCGCCGACCTGCGATGGGTCAGCGCTGAAGAAGCTGTTGATTTGCTCACCCACTCCAATGAACGAGCCTTGCTGGCTCCGTTAGAGAACCGCGAGCGGCCCGGCCGTTGACCGGAGTCCTTTAGGTTACTTCCGTTCTGGCTGCGGCGGCAGGAGAAACAACCGGGCGTCTCCGGCTCCGAGGGAGAGTTGAATCCCGGGCAATTCTGGGCTGTCGTCCACCAGGGGGTGTTCACGCCCGTCCTCGCGGCTTAGTTCAACGACTTCGCCTTCGCAATCGAACACCACCGTGGGCCAACCCGTGTAAGCCGTGTTGTGGTTGACCAGCAAGACGGCACGCCGACCGTCGGTGTGTTTCAGGGAGCCAATCAGGAAGGTGCCCTCGGGATCGGAACCCACCCGGTTCAGCGATCGGACCCCGGTGCGCGCCAGCGGGGTCGCCGGATTGCCGGTGGTGTATCGGACGACGCCCTGGCCGGTCAGGCGCATCAGGACGGGCCCCCAACGCTCGAGCCCGGCGTTGATCCGTCGTGCTTCATCATAGTGACGCGTCTTGAAGCCTTCGGCTGTGAGCAGTGCTCCGCCCTTGGGGAACTCGCCGGTGCCGCCGTTGCCCTTGCCTGGGGTCCAGTAGCAGAAATACAGAACCCCCTTGGATCCATGGGCGATGGACGCGTGGATCATCCAGCGGATCTGGGCCTCGGTGGGGTCCATGCGGTCCCCGAAGGGCATGGAATGGAAGAAATTCCAGAACGGGATGCCCGCTGCGATCGAGTGCTTGCGCATCGATTCGAGGTTCTTGAGGTATTCGCTGCGGGAATCATCACCGGGCCGCATGAGCGGATAGTGGTCCATCGACAGCACGTCCGGTTTCACTGTCTCCACAAAATTTCGAAGGTACTCGTCGTAGGAGTTGGCCCCCATCTGGCCAGTGGCCGCGTAGTTGGGAAATAAATTGATGTAGCCCAGGCGGCCAGGTTTTTGTTCCCGCAGTGCGGCGACGCGCGCGGCGAGGGCAGGGAAGGCTGCGGTTCCGGGTTCGTCACTGAGGCTGTAGCCCCAGCAGGCGGTGCCGTCGGGCAGGGGGGTGGCTGGATTATCTGCATCCACCAGAACTTTCAGCCCCAGCGATTCACAGACCCGGACTTGCTCCTCGGCGCTGAAGCCGGAGGTTCCGATGACTAGGTTGAAATGTGCCTCGCGGATCTCGCGGTATCGTTCCGGCAAGTTGTTGGTGGTGCGTGGCGGCACCCAGAAGCCGATGGCGAACCGGTCCTGGATAAACCGGGCTGGCTCTGCACCAAGGGCCAACGAAAGCAAACTAAGGATTCCCAGAAAACGGATCATGCGATCCGCAAGGTTGATCCAGAAAAAGAAGGGGATCCACCGGAATGCGTACCCAAGTAGGATTCAGGATCCTTGCTCGAGGCCAATGCGCAGGGTTTCCGGCGTGGCTTTAGCCGACAGGAGGTCGGGGAGTTGCAGTAATAATGGGGTCGGGTGTTGGAGCCTCAGTGCCAACTTGTGGAGAGGGTCTGGCCGAATCGTGAGCCCTGATCGGGCCGGAGTGCTTTCGGTGAAACTGACTCACGGCCGCCCCATTGCTGGGGCGACCGTGGTTGATGATCGTTTCCGTCATCGCCGCACGGCTTGTTTCCAAACTGCACGGCCGGTTGTTTGGGCAATGCCGAGATAGCAGCCCGCTTGCCAAAAGGGATTATCGGGGTTCGCCGCCGAAAACCTGGTTAAAACCGCGTTAACTGGTCAAAAACAGGCAGACGAACCGTGGTCAACGTTCACCACGAAAAAGGATAGTTCATAGGTTCGGGAGGCAGGGCTCGAAGCGTCCACATCACCGAAGAGTCTCAGTTATCGAAGGTGTCGCGCCCAGTTGGGTTGAGTGGACCGAATCCAAGAATGTCTGGCCGGAAAACGGGGGTTTCCGCAAGATCGGCAGCATCCAATGAACCGTATCATTCTTAGCCTCTTCGCCGCCGTGGCTTCGCTGTCTTTGGCAGCAGCCGACAAAGCCATCGTCTTGATCGCGGGCACGCCCAGTCATGCCCGGGGCGATCATGAATTTCGGGCCGGAAGCATTTTGCTGGCCGGTTGCTTGAACCGCATTCCAGGCATTCATGCGACCGTGGTCAGCAATGGCTGGCCGGCCGATACGGACATCCTCAAGTCGGCCGATGCCGTGGTGGTCTTCTCCAATGGCGGCACGGCCCATCCCACGATCAAGCCAGACCGACTGAAGCTGATGAATGAACTGTCAGCCAAGGGCGTGGGAATCGGTGCCGCCCACTACGGGGTCGAGGTGCCGGCCGGGGACCCGGGCTTTGCCATGCTCGATTGGACCGGGGGTTATTTTGAGATGTTCTGGAGCGTGAACCCGACATGGACGGCGAAGTTTGAATCGCTGCCGGTGCATCCGGTGACCCGAGGCGTGAAGCCCTTCACGATCCACGATGAGTGGTACTACCACATGCGCTTTGCGCCGGATCGCAAAGGAGTTACGCCGATCCTCAGCGTGGTGCCCCCGTTGAGCACCCTCGACCGCGGCAACGGCCCGCACAATGGCAACCCCTTCGTCCGGGCCTCTGTGGCCAAGGGAGAACCTCAGCCGTTGATGTGGACTTACGATCGGCCCAATGGCGGCCGCGGCTTTGGTTTCACCGGTGGGCATTACCACAAGAACTGGGGTGATGAGAACTTCCGCAAGGTGTTCCTCAATGCGCTGCTGTGGATCGCCAAGGTAGAGGTTCCCAAGGAGGGTGTTGTCTCTACGGTGACCCCGGAAGAATTGCGGGCGAACCAGGATCCTAAGTAACGCGGGCACGATCCGCTCGAAGAATCTTGGAAAACCATCTTGCCAAAGGCAGGCCTCCCCGAGTTTGATTCGCGCTCTTCGGTGCGGCTGGGTAGCTCAGTTGGTAGAGCATGCGACTGAAAATCGCAGTGTCGGCGGTTCGATCCCGCCCCCAGCCACCACCTTCCTCTTCTTCTTAAAATTTTCTCAGTCTTCGGAGACGTCTTCGGAGCTGGATTATTACCGATCCCTGCACGCAGGGTCTAAATTCAGTTCTCGACCCTGTTCCCCAATCGGCTCGATTAATATGGGGACTCTGGGGGAGGAGCCTGCCGCAGGAACTCCCGGACCACAGAACCTTCGCGGGTCGGTGGTTGGCAAGCGTTGCCGGTGCAAAGATAGGCCAACGAGCGTTCCTCGTCGCCGGGCAGCGTGCGGGCGAACGGATCCACGGGGTCGTGGTTGCCGAGGATGACGCGGTGCGGTTCGAAGACTGCATGGGCGTGGCTCAGCAGGGCTCGGGTCGAACCGCAGAGCCAGTCGCCCACGACGACGACCCGCTTGGGTTCTTGGAGCGCAAAATCCAGAGCGCACAGGAGGAAGGGCACGACCTGCGGCGTCTGGTGCAGTTTTTGGGCGAAGAGGCGTAAAGTCTTCTCGGCCGCCTCCCGCCAGTCAGGACGCGCACAGAGGGTGGACAAGCGAAGCAGGGCCAAGCTGGCCACGGCATTCCCGGAGGGTTCTGCTCCATCGTAGTCTTCCTTCACTCGCATTAGCAGGTGGGGAGTGTCGGCCCCGCTCTGCCAGAAACCGCCGCCGGCCGCGTCGTAGAAGCGTTCTATCAAGGCCTCGGCCAGTTGGACGGCGAAGGTGAGATGGTTCGGGTCGAGCGTGGCTTCGTAGAGATCAACGGTACCGGCCAGCAGGTGGGCGTAGGCGTCGAGCAATTGGACTCGATCGTGTTCCCCGTCGCGCCAGCGATGATAGAGAGTGCCTCGAGTCTCCGGGGTGGGTGGCACCCAGAGGTGTTCTTGCAAAAAGGCTAGGTTGCGCTCGGCCATCGTGAGGAACTCGTCGTCGCCCAAGATCGCGAAGGCTCGGGCGCAGGCTCCGAGCATCATGCCGTTCCAGGAGGCCAAGACTTTGTCGTCCTGATGGGGGCGCACGCGGGTGGCGCGGACCTCGCGCAGTTGGGCCAAGGCCGCTTCCAGAATGGGGCGATCGGCTTCCGGTACTTCGGCCTGAACGAGAGACAACACATTGAGGCCTTTCAGCGGTTCCGGATCGCTGTGGTCGATAAAATTGCCCGCCGCGGTGATGCCGAACCGAGCGGCGACCACGTTGAACGCCTCGGTGCTCAGTAATCCGGAGAGCTCGGTATGGGTCCAGCAGTAGAACTTCCCCTCCTTGCCTTCGCTGTCAGCATCCTCGGCCGAATAGAATCCGCCGTCCGGGTGGGACATGTCGTTGGCCACATACCGCAGGATGTCTCGGGCGACGTCTGCATACCGGGCGTCGCCGGAAACCAAGAAAGCCTCCAGGTAGAGGACGGTCAGTTGGGCGTTGTCGCAGAGCATCTTCTCGAAGTGTGGCACGAGCCACCGTTCGTCGACGCTGTAGCGGGCGAACCCGCCACCCAGATGATCCCGTATGCCGCCGGCCGCCATGCGATCACACGTCTGGAGGACGGCTTGCACGGCCTCGGCGTCGCCAAAGCGCCGGGCGTAGCGTAGCAGGTAGAGCGGTTGGCTGGGGCGAGGAAACTTAGGAGCGCCTCCGAAGCCGCCATTCACGGGGTCGAACTCGCCCAGCAGTGTCTGGCCACCGCCATGCAATTCTCGGGGGCCAGTGGGGAAGGCGTTGTCCGGATCCTGGACAACCATCTCGCGCAGTCGGGCGGTGAGCTCGCTGGCCGAGGCGATCAAGTCGTCGCGACGGGTCTTCCATAGTTCGACGATGCGCTCCAAGAGGGTCAGGAAACTGGGCTGCCCGTGCTTGGCCTCCGGTGAAAAATAAGTGCCGCCGTAGAAGGGCTGCAGGGTTGGCGTGAGGAAGACATTGAGGGGCCATCCGCCGCTGCCGGTGGTCATTTGCACGAAGCTCATGTGGATCTTGTCCACGTCCGGGCGTTCCTCGCGGTCCACCTTGATGCTGATGAAGTGTTCCTTCAGGTAGTTGCCCACGGCCTCGTTCTCGAAGGTTTCTCGCTCCATCACGTGGCACCAATGGCAGGTGGAGTAGCCGATGCTCAGGAAAACTGGTTTGTCCTCGGCGCTCGCTCGGGCGAAGGCCTCGTCTCCCCAGGGGAACCAGTCTACCGGATTGCCGGCGTGCTGCAGCAGGTAGGGGGATTTCTCAGCGGCCAGTCGATTGCGTTGTTCCGATGCGGAGGTCACAGGCTTGGGAGCATATCTTCGGCGATTCTAGGAACAAGCCGGCACCCGGCCCCGATGGGAGAGAGATAGAGGGTCGGTGTCGTCGAGTTCTTGAAAGGATTCGGCCGCTCGGGCTTCCTTGGGCATTCATGGCGTTTGACCTCGACCCCTTTTATCTGAACACCCTGCGGCAATTGGTCCGCGAAGGGGTCATGGATCCTGCGTCGAGCCTGCTCTGTGTATGCGCCGGGGAACGCGATCATCGAACCCTGAAGGAGGCGGGGTTCCCTAATGTGACGCTGACCAACTTGGAAACCCGCTGGGAGTTGCCGAATCCGGGGACTCATCAAGTCGCCTACGGTGACGTAGAAAATTTGACCTTTCCCGACAAGTCCTTCGATTTCGTCATCGCCCACAATGGTTTGCACCACTGCGCCTCACCGCACCGTGGTCTTTTGGAGATGCACCGAGTGGCTCGAAAGGGTGTTTTGGTCTTCGAACCCCGGGATTCGTTGCTTTCTCGTTGGGGGGTCCGCTTCGGATTGGGTCAGGATTATGAGACCGCTGCCGTGGCTCTGAGCTATGACCGGGTTAGTGGCGGATGGCGCAACGGTCCGGTCCCCAACTACGTGTATCGTTGGACGGAACGCGAGATTGAAAAAGTTATCCGCAGCGCGACGCCGTGGATGCTGTGCGGATTTCGCTACTTCTATGCAACTCGTCCGCCTTCCGGGGCGGCCAGTCGCCGCAATCCCTGGATTCGCCTGGGGCTTCGGCTGGCCATTCCACTGGCGACGGGGTTGGGCAGACTGGTTCCGTCGCAGACCAACTGCTTCGCCTTTCTAGTTACCCAACCGCCGCTGGGCCAGGGCAGCCCTCCGTGGATCCGTTGGAATGCGGCAGAACCGACACTGGACCCCGAGTGGGCTCGGCGTGAGTACCGGCAGTAGAGACGTCCCGCCTGGCGGGTTGCTCGCAGGGGTGTCTTGAAAAGACATTGAAGGTCGGCTCGGGAAGGGAGTTCTATTGCTCCCACATGGTCGCCGCTCAGGAACAAGTCCAGAAGGCCCTCTTTGGGGTCTTCCTCATCGCTGCATTGCTGCTCTTCGCGGTTTTGCTGGGGTCTGTACAGATCCTGGCGCTCATGGGGTTCGTCGCGGTGATCTGGGCGCTGACGCTGCCCAAGCACGGAACCATGGCGCTGGTTCTGGGGTCGGTGATGATTAACTCGTCGCTGTTGGTGCCCTTTGTCTCCGGCCGCCCCTTCTTCTGGGAGGCGAGCTTAATGCTTTCCATCAGTGGGCTGCCCTTAATGTTCGCCATGCGGCGCAGTGCCCCGGAGTTCGGGGATCGTCTCCGGGAGTACCGTTGGGTGTTCATTGGCTTGGGCGTCTTCTTTTTGGTGTTGGTCTCCTTGATTAAGTTTCGCGGATTCGGATTGAACGTGCTGGGTCAAGGGCAGGTGGGTGGCCGCGCTTACGTCACCCAATTCCTCGGATTGCTCTTCCCTATTCTGTACCTGGCGGTGCCGACAACGCCCCAGATGCTCATACGTGTCTATGCGGCGCACTGTCTCATGAGCATGTCGTTTCTCGTGTCAGACTTTACCCTGGCAGCCGGCGGCACCGGGCCCCTCTGGGTGCTGTTGTCGTTCTTCGGTCTTTCCACCGACAGCCTCGCGTTCGAAGTCCAATCCTTGGAGGGCGGCGTTCGACGCTTTCAATCGGTGGCCTTCGTATCGCGCGATTTGATTTATCTGATGCTGGTAATTAGCCCCGCCACCCGAGCCTTGTCATTGTCCTCGGTGACCCGGGTGCTGGTCATCTTGGGGCTCCTCGGGGGAAGCGCCCTGGGCGGTCATCGCATGTCGATGATCATCATTCCGTCGGTCATCCTGCTTTCGAGCCTAGTCCAGCGAACCCTTTCAATGGCCAAAGTGGTCGTTTCCACGCTCCTGCTGGGAGTGGCTTTACTGATCACCTACCAGATGGCGCGTCAAATGCCTCACTCGGCACAACGTATGTTGTCGGTGCTTCCAGGAATTGAGATTGATCCGTTGGCCAGTGTGGATGCCGAAAACTCGACCTCAGGCCGTGCCTCCATGCGTCGCATCGCCTTTGACATTGCCCCAAATTTTCTCTGGGTCGGGCGCGGCTTAGGCTTCGTGCCGGACATTAATCACCTCTACACCCACAACGAAATCGACCAGTACGGCATGCTCGAGCAGAGCCTCGATCAGGGCATCTTTTATGCCGGCATCCCTAGCCTGTTGGTGAACCTCGGACTGCCTGGGTTGGCGGGTGTGTTTCTCTTCTTGGGGGCTGTGTCCCTCGTGGCTCTTCGAAACCTGCGGTCCATTTTTCGAATGGGCTGCCAATCGACCTTTGACCGTCTGACGTGCCATGTGAGTTCGCTGTGGCTCGTGCAGTTGGTCACTTTCATGATCACCACAGGAGAAGCCGGGTTTTTCATGCAGACCTTCGGCCTCCTGTCCGGGATGGTCATTATTACCCATTGGCACCGCAACCGGATGCTCGCGACGAACGAGCCCACAGCAAAGACCTCCTTCAATCTTGTGGACCGGTTCCGTACTCCGATCCCACCGGAGGTTTCCGGGCAACCGGTGGCCTGATCGCCCGATCGTCTGGCCCCATGATCGCCTCGTTTCGCTCGGAAGCGCACGGTGCAGACTCCGAGCACCCATCCGGCGGGCGAGGTGTTTCAGTGCTGCACTTGGTGGGTTCCACACAGGATGACGGAGGGATTCTCACGGTGCTCCGCCACGCCCGCGATCCGGATGGGGTTTTCCGCCATGCAGTTGTGGTCCACCGGGGTTTTGAATTGAAACGACAGCCACCGCTGGACCTGCGTGAAAGTCGCTGGCTCCTGGCTGAATCCCCCAAGCACCTCTCGCTCTTCGCTCGGGCCTTGGGTGTGGCGATGGAAACCCGTCGCCGCTGCCGTGCCGAACAGTGGGGCCTCATTCACGCCCATAGCCGGGGTGGGTTTGCGGCCGCCGTGTTGTTGGCGCTGATGCCCAGAAAAATCCCAATCGTCTTCACTAACCATGCGTTCGCTCGCCGGACCGGTCTGTATCGTTGGGCGGCCGGCCGGAGAGGCTTGGTGACGGTTGTTCTGAATCCGGCGATGGCGGCCCATTACCAGCTCAAGCCGGAGCCGGGACGCGTGGAGATCATTCCTGATTGTTGTTCGGACGCATTCTTTGAAGGGCCGCTGGTGCGTTCGCCGGGTCCGCGGTCGCGTTTGGCTCTGGTTGGTGTGGGTAATCTGGTCCGCTGGAAGAAGTGGAACCTGGTCTTGGATGCCCTCGGTCGATTGCCGGTGCCGTTGCGTCAACGAGTCCATTTCACGCTCTGGGGACCCACCCCGGCTGATGCCGATTCCCAAGCCTTCGCCCGTGAGTTGAAGAGTCAGGTCGGGGCTTTTGGGTTGGCTCCGTATGTCAGGTTGGCGGGGCCGACGACCCGGGTCCGCGAGGCGGTCGAGGGGGCCGACGTGTTTATCA
>JBDKKQ010000099.1:0-6345 GCA_039796015.1 Verrucomicrobiota bacterium | reverse complement strand
GAGGCTCCGATCATCCCCCGCTCCGCCAGCGTGATGAAGACGGGCCGCTTCAAGGACATCGCCATGAAACGAGCCGCCGAAACCACGTCCGGCGGATCCGAAAGGCTGCGCCCGGTCAGGCGGCCCAACTCCGCCGCGTTCATCTTCCAATGAGCGGCAGGCCAGCCTTCGAGTCCACGGCGGCTGTCGGCGACAATCGGCAGGCTTGGGTGGGCGGCGGAAAGTTGTCCCAGACGTTCGCGAACCCGTGCGGTCACGACGCCGGTTTCTGGAATGTCGACTTGGTCCATCACCATCCAGGCATCGGCGCCAGCGGAATCGCCCGCGATGCGATCCATCGCCGCGATGACAGCCGCCTGGGCCTCAGCCGGCGTCGGCGTGAAGTTCTTAAGATCGAGGCGACTCAACTCTTCGGGAGGCTGACCCACCCGATGCAGCAAAGGCTTGGTGTAGGTGAAGGTATTCCGCCCCGGAACAGCCACGAAACCGTCTAGATCGACGCCGGGCCGGGCGGCGAGTGCGCGGTGCAATTCAAAGCCTTCGCCATCGTCGCCCCGCAGTCCCAGACATCGGAGAGTGCCCACCCCGAGCGCAACCAGGTTGTTGAGCACGGTGCCTGCCGCCCCAGGCAAGCACCGGACCCCGGTGATATTGTGCACCGGCAATCCGGTCTCGATGGAAATCTCGGAGCGGGCCGGATCGATATCGAAATATCGATCGAGGCAAAAGTCCCCAAGCAGCGCCACCCGAAGCCGTGGATATCGACCAGTGATTAACTCGAAGCGTTCGACAGTCATCCCTGGTCTCATGGCAGGCGTGGTTGGAGGGAAATCGGAAAACCTTCCCGACGATCGAGCCGCTGCTATTCCTTGAAGATCAGCTCACCATCGTGGCGAGTAACGCCGCGGAAGGCCGCCAAGAGTTGGGCGGTCATCGGCCCCGGCTTTCCATCGCCAATCACTCGACCATCGACCTTCACCACAGGGACCATCTCGGCCGCGGTGCCGGTGAGGAACATCTCGTCGGCGGTGTAAATATCGTAGCGTGTTAGGTTGGGCTCGCCGACCTGGATTCCCATGTTCTTGGCGCATTCGATGACCGTGTTGCGCGTGATGCCGTAGAGGGCACCAGCACTCAACGGCGGCGTGTAGAGCTTGCCCTTCTGGACGATGAAAATGTTGTCGCCGGTGCACTCCGCCACATAGCCCTCGGAATTGAGCATGATGGCCTCCTCGACGCCGATCAGGTTGGCCTCGATGCGAGCCAAGATATTGTTGAGGTAGTTGAGCGACTTGATGGCCGGGTTGACCGAGTTGACCAGCATCCGGGTCGTCGGGACCGTGGCGATGGTCATGCCCTCCTGATACACCGACTCCGGGTAGAGCTGGATGGTCGCAGCGATGATGATGATCGACGGTTTCGGGCAACGACGCGGATCCAAACCGAGGGTTCCCTTACCCCGGGTCACGATGAGTCGAATGTATCCTTCGCGCAGTCCATTGGCGCGGCAGGTCTCCAAGCAGGCTTCCATGATCTGCTCTGGCGTCATCGGAATCTCCAAGAGGATGGCCTTGGCCGACCAGTACAGGCGCTCGATGTGCTCCCGCAGTTTGAAGATGCGGTTGTGATACATACGGATGCCTTCAAAGACACCGTCGCCATAGAGCAGACCGTGATCGAAGACGCTGATGGTGGCGTCGGCTTCGTCGCGCAACTGACCGTCGATGTAGACCTTCATTGGTTTTGCTGGCTGGACGCTACGTGAGCGCGGCATCCGGCCGCAAGCGTCGCCGCGAGGCCTTACCGCGGGGCAGCCAAAGACTACTTGCCAGTTCCGGACGCGAGCAGCCTCGGATCGGGAGGGCTGTTGATCCGGCGGTGACAGACGGTGAAATAATGTAAGAGTGGCACTTTTTGTGTAAATAGGTGGGACCGACCCCGGCGGTGGTGGCGACCCTGGTAGGGTTAGGGAGGGAGGATTTCGAGGATGTCGGCCAGGGGGCGGCCTTCGGGGTCGGAAAGGGTGTTGCGGCGGCCGTAGAGGGTGGCGGGGCCGGAAAGGCCGAGGGCTCCGCGGATGCGCTCGTCGGCGTCGGTTAGGAAGAAGGCCGAGGGGCGGCTGCGGTAGGCGATGCCCCACGCGTTAAGGATGCCACCCAGTGGACGCTGGCCCTCGAGAATCAGGCTTCGCCAGGGCTCCGGGAAACGCTCCAAATGGACACGCGTGGCCCCGAACTCAACCGGACGTCCCGAGTGCTCCAACTCCAAGGCTACCATGCGCCGATAAATACCGTCCTGCGTGCTGCTAGCCCAGGTGCGCAATCGAATGGTGTCGCCATGATGCGCCTCGAGGGTGCGGGTCATGTCGCGGTCGTGAACCAAGAGGCTGCCGTAGGGCTCGGGCACTTCAGAGCCGGCTAGGATTTCCAATCGCGGCAAGACAACCCCGGATCCGCCGTAGATTTCCCTCAGCGGTTGCAACAAATCCGATTCCGATGAGGCGAGGCTCATTGAGGCAATTCTGGCTAGATTACAAAACGAGGTGAAAGCCCCGGCGATCCTCAAAACCGGACGTCTTCAGGGTTTCTCTAGTTGGGCAATGCGAGCGGTGATCTTGCGGATCATGAACTTCTGGAGGGGTTGCTTCTTCGGGTCAGCTGTGGCGAGGGATGCCTCGATCTTGGCCAATTGAGCCTTGAGTCCGGCCGCGTCTTTCTCGCCCTGGATGGCCGCGGTGATTTGTCGAGCCACGGGCTTTTGCTCCGGCGACAAGCCATTCATGTCGGGGTCTTCGGTCGAGGAGCCAGAGCCAGCCTTGCGGGTGTATACCGCCACGGCCCGGTTCTCTTTCTTGAAGTACTGACCCATCACCCGCTTCACGTCGCTGGCGGTCACGGCCTGGATCTTGGCACCAGCCGTGTTGACTTCGTGCCAGTCGCCCAAGCCCTCGTTGAAGATGAGTTGGAAGAGGATCGGGGTATTGGCCGAAAGCTTGCGATACTCGGCGGCGGCGAAGTTGTTCTTCACCTTCTGCAATTCCTCGGCGGGCACGTCTTCAGTCCTGAGCCGCTCCAGTTCTTTCTCGATGGCCTTCTCGACCTCGTCGGTGGTGTGTCCGTCCTTCACTTCGGCGGAAATATCGAAGGCGCCGGCCCACTTGCGGGAATCTTGTTGAGCCGAGACGTCGGTAGACACTTGGGAGCCCAAGACCAAACCTTTGTGGAGGCGGCCGGTGCGTCCGAGCAGAAGCTGCTGGACCACCTCCAGCGGGTAGCTGTCTTTGTGGCCAAAACCTACGGTCCGCCACATCACCTCCAGCTGGGGATTGGTTTCAGCCTCGGCGTAGTACCGTTTCTCGCCCAGCGACGGAATCTCAAGGGTGGTCACCTCGGGCGGGGGCTGGCTGCCTCGCGGGATGCGCCCGAAATAACGCTCCGCCAGCGGCACGGCCCCGTCGGCCTTGAAGTCACCCACGAGAATGAGAGTGAGGTTCTGCGGTTGGTAGTACAGGGCGTAAAATTCGTCGGCCTGTTTCTTGGAAATGGCCGGGATGTCGCTGGGCCATCCAATCACCGGCCAGTGGTAGGGGTGGGCGTCCCAGAACATGGCATTGAACTGTTCGGTAAATTTGCCAATCGGGGTCGATTCAGTGCGCATCCGCCGCTCTTCGAACACGACGTCGCGTTCGGCATAGAACTCGCGAAACACGGGCCGGAGCAGGCGCTCGCTCTCCATCCACATCCACAGCTCCAGCTTGTTGGCCGGGACGGTGATGTAGTAGGCCGTCATGTCCTCAGAGGTGAAGGCGTTCATGCCCGAGGCGCCGGCCGTGGTGTAGACGCGGTCGAACTCGTTTTTCACGAGCACCTCGCGCTGAGCATCAATGAGCTTCTTGAACTGAGCCTCGAGTTCGCGGTGCCGTGGGCTCTTGGACTCAGGGCTCGTAATGTCAGTGACATCCCCTCGACGCAGGGCGGCCCGGAGTTTGGACTCTTCAACGCGGATCTCTTCGCGCAGGCGTTCCTGCTGCTCCATGATCTCCCGGTCTTTGACGGCGTCTTTGGTGCCGAGAGTCGGGGTGCCCTTGAACATCATGTGTTCGAAGAGGTGAGCGATGCCGGTCATGCCGGGCTTTTCGTTGGAGGAGCCCACGTGGGCGACCCATCCGCCGGAGATGCGTGGCTCACCCGAACGCTCCACCATCAGCAGTTTCATGCCGTTGGAGAGGGTTTTCTCGGTCACCGGAATTTGCTGGGCCAGACTGACCCCAGTGATTCCGATCGCCAGGACGGCCCCCAAAAAGCACCTGCCCCGCCACTCGGATCTCAACGTCGTCGCTATCACGAGCCCAAAGATGCAGCGCCAGCCCCCTGAGGCAACGGCAGAGATGGCTGGCCCAAGCGCACGTTCCAGGGAGGACCGTGGGACACGGTCCCTACCAATCTCGTCCCTACCAATCTTGTCCCTACCAATCCAACCAATCCTGCCGATCTCATCCCTGCCAATTTGGCGCTTGCTGATGGGCTTTGGACTGGAATGCGTGGGACTTGATGACGCGGTGCGACCGAGCAGTGTGTCATCATCGGACTACGAGTTTGACGGGGAAAGGAATCTGGGTCGGGGTGAATGAACCGATGGAAGGGGGCGTCGGGTTGTGAGTGGATCCCAGATGGGCTCCCAGCCCGAAGACTGAATGAAACCTCCCGACCTGGACTTGGAATCCGGTTCCGCCGCTTCGCCGGAGGTTCAGAAAACCCGCTTCCATGCGGCAGACCTGTCTACAGGAGGTGTTAATGAGGTCAATGGAGGTCTCGGCGGATCTGTCACTGAGGCCGTCACTAAACTTTCGATAGCGAGTTCTTCGCGGGATTCTAAGAAAAAACCAGAACCTCAGGCTGGTCACGTGTCTGAGTCCGGCAACCCTCAGGATAAGGAGTTTCCATCGGCGAGCACTCCCGAGTTTTCTGAGAAGCCCACAACGGCCCTCGAAAAACGCGCCCGCACCGCACCATTAGCCCTCACGAAAACCCCAGTCCCTCTTGCAAGAGGCGGCGGCCTAGAACCCCTTCGGTTTGGGGCTTCCGTTCCCATGGCGGCCTGTCAATCCTCTCCGTCAGTTCCGTCACCCCTGCGTCAGTTGGGTGCGGCCACAGTGAACGCCGCCTCTACACCATCTCGAATTCGGGTCACGGTTGACGGAAAGGGTTTCCGACTGGGACCAGCCAAGTTCCACGGCAAGGGGGTCACCTACGGCCCGCTGGCTCCGGGCAACGATGGACTGACCTTCGGATCCCTCGACTTAACCCGCAGAGATTTTACACAAATTCAGGCCCTCGGAGGCAATCTCCTGAGAGTGTACCATGTGCCGCCCCGGTGGTTCCTCGACTTGGCCCATGAGCACGGACTCAAGCTCTTGGTGGATGTTCCCTGGAACCGCCAACAATGCTTCCTCGATTCAGCCGAGGCGCGCCAAGAACTGGTAGAATTAGTCCAAGAGGCCGCCCGTCGGTGCGCCGGACATCCGGCGGTCTTCGCCCTCAGCGTCGCCAACGAAATTCCCGCCGACATCGTCCGGTGGAGTGGAGCCGCTGCCGTAGCCACCTTCCTTGATGAATTGATCCGGGCCGCCAAAGCCGAAGATCCGGAATTGCTATGTACCTTCGGTAATTTCCCCACCACGGAGTTCCTTCAGGCAGAGTCGGCCGACTTCCTGTGTTTCAACGTCTACCTGCACGACCGCCAGCCCTTCGAGAACTACCTGGCACGCCTACAAATGCTGTCGGACACCCGGCCGCTCATCCTCGGAGAGATCGGGGTCGACACCGTTCGCGAGGGCGAGGCCCGGCAATCGGAGGTGCTCCACTGGAAGATCGAGAGTTCGTTTCGCAACGGCTGCGCCGGCGTGGTGGTTTATGCCTACACCGACGAGTGGTGGAATGGCGGGAAACTCATCGAAGATTGGGCCTTCGGATTAACCCGTTCGGACCGAACCCCGAAGCCCGCCTTTGAGGCGGTTCGCCAGCAGTTTGCCATCGCACCGTATTTTCCGCTCCCGACCACGCCCCGGGTCTCGGTGGTGATCGCCAGCTACAACGGAGCCACCACGCTCAAGACCTGCCTCCAGTCGCTCGAACACCTCAATTACCCGAATTACGAGGTCATTTTGGTGGATGACGGTTCCACTGATGCCACCCCGTCCATCGCCGCCCTCTTCCCCAGCATCGTCAGCCTTCGGCACCCCAAGAACCTCGGCCTGAGCGCCGCCCGAAATACCGGCATCGACGCGGCCACCGGAACGCTCGTCGCATTCACTGACTCCGACTGCCGAGCCGACGAAGATTGGCT
>JBDKKQ010000098.1:0-4747 GCA_039796015.1 Verrucomicrobiota bacterium | reverse complement strand
GCCGCCCGGGGCATCGCTGGCTTCACCGACATGCTCAAGCACTACGAGGCCCACTCGCCGCTCAAACGCAACGTAGAGCCCTCCGAGCTCGGTCACACGGGGGTGTTCTTGGCGTCCGACGGGGCCGCGGCCATCACCGGCCAGGTGCTGTACGTGGACAGTGGTTATCAAATCATGGGCATGTAAGCCCCGGGCGTCTGAAGGCTGAACAGCCCGTCTAGGAATCGAACACCATGTTTCTCGTCGTCATGGGAGTGGCCGGCTCCGGTAAGACCACGCTGGGTCAGGCCCTGGGCCAGCGCTTGGGCTGGGAGTTCCGCGATGCCGACGGATTTCACCCGGCCGCCAACATCGCCAAGATGAAGGCGGGAACGCCGCTCCAAGACGAAGACCGCTGGCCTTGGTTGCGGGCGATTCGCAGCCACATGGAATCCGAACAGGCGGCCGGCCGCAGCGGGATCATTGCCTGTTCCGCCCTGAAGGAAATCTACCGCGACACCCTGGGCCGCGGTGAACCTTGGATTCGGTTCGTTCACCTCAACGGATCTCGGGACCTCATCGAGGGACGGATGCGGGCCCGCGAAGGGCACTTCATGCCGGTGAGCCTGCTCGACAGCCAGTTCGCAACCCTCGAGTCGCCTGCCGACGCCATCACTCTGGATATTTCTCAACCTCCAGAGGCACTGGTGGAAGAAGTCCTGCGACGGATTGCCTGATTAGCGCGAAACATCCCCCTGGTAGAGCACGGTGAAGTAATGGCGGCGAAGACTGTCGACCGCCACTTCAGGGTGTTCGACATTGAGCACCAAGGCCGACTTACCGGCGGGCCGGTTCAAGAAGGGATAGGTGTAGTGGATATTCAGTTCGGCCTCGAGCAACGCAGCCAGAACATCCTGCAACTGACGCTCGCCGGCGATTTCGACCACCACGACGGCGGTTTCCGTGAACGCAAACCCATGCTCCTGAAGAAGGCTCCGCGCCAAATCGGGATCATCGACGATGATTCGTAAGATGGTGCTGTCGGTGGTGTCGAGCACCGTCAACGCCAGGATGTGCACCGACCGTTCGAAGAGCCTTTGGGTGACTTCATGCAAACGTCCCAATCGATTCGGGATGAACACGGTGAACTGGAGCACCGGGTCGGACCGGGGTTGAAGAGCGATCGCGACAGCCATTATGTAAGAGAGCGTCCGTCAAGCGCGGGCCGAGGGCAAGGAGGCTCGGCGAGAGCCTTTACCCAAGCACCGAAGCTGTGGTTTATTGCCTGCGTGGCCAGTCCCTCCGATGAATTGTGCACGATCGCCGAGAACCTCGGCATCGCCACGCTCCAGCGGCATCTCTTCCTCTGCGTAGATGCCACTAAGCCCAAGTGCTGCGACCCCCAGGCAAGCCTCGCGTCGTGGGAATTTCTAAAACGTCGACTCAAAGAGCTGGGACTTGTCGGACCGCAGGCCACGGTCTTTCGCACCAAGGCCAATTGCCTGCAATGCTGCGCCCAGGGGCCCATCGCAGTGGTGTATCCGGAGGGAACTTGGTATCACCACTGTACCCCCGATGTCCTTGAAACCATTATCCAGGAGCACCTGATCCATGGCCGGCCCGTGTTGGAAAACACCTTTGCAACTCATCCGCTCAGTACTGGCTCCCGCTGAAGTGCAGCTGGACCTCTTCCAACGGCTGAAGCCCCAGGCTCCGTCGGCCACCGTGCCCGGCGGTGGCAAGTGGGTCGCCTCCGAAACCATCGTCGTCGGAAGCACCTCCATCGAGGTGCACTTTATCCGTCATCCACGGGCTCGAGTGTTTCGCCTCACCCTGTGCCGCGATGGCTCCGGCCGGGTCACCCTGCCCCGCTTTGGATCCATGCCCGGTGCGCGGAACTTCCTGCTCCAGCATGTGCAGTGGCTGGCTGAACGCGCCCACATCCAACGAGCCAACAGCGCCCCGACCGACCCGTCCAAAGGAGCGGTTCAAATCCGCTTCCGAGGGCAGTTTGAAACGGTCTCCGCCCCAGAGGATGGGAAGTCTGTCCAAATCGGCCCAGAATTACTGCCCCTGCCGCGCCTGCGCGATGAGCGAGACTTGCAGGCCAGGGCTCAGGCCGCCTTGCAACGGTTGGCCCAACGCGAACTGCCCGCCCGGGTTCAGCACCTTTCGGCCACCCATGGCATCGCAGTGAGTGCCATCTCGGTCCGCGCCCAACGCACGCGCTGGGGCTCCTGTTCGCCGCGTGGTGAGATCTCACTGAATTGGCGGCTGGTGCAAGTGCCCGAATGGGTCCGCGACTATGTGATCTTGCACGAGTTGGCCCATCGTCGGCACCTGAACCACTCGACCCGGTTTTGGGAGGAGGTCAAGCGCCTCTGCCCCGACTACGAAGCCGCCGAAAACTGGCTGCGCGAAACTGGGCGACACGTTCTCTGATCCGCCCACCGAGGCCCTGGGATCATTCCCGGCTGAGTCTCGGTCTAGACACTCCGCAAAGGGGGCGATCATCGACGAAGGATCTCAAATTCGATGTCGAACCAGAGACCGTTGAACTCGAAGCGGGCCTGACCCGATTCAATCCCACGCTTTCAAACAAGGGAGTCCTGCGCCCGTTGTCCATGAGAAACCACCACCGTAACCGGCCATGGAATCCTCCGGTCTCCAACCTAGGTCCTCATCTATCGATCATTTTATGAAACCTTTCCGGACACTATCCCTCCTCATCGCCACCTTGCTGGTGGGCTCTGTGAGCGCCCTCGCCGATGTCGCTGAAGACGTGAAGAGCGCCGCCAGTAAACTGGCCGACGCCGCCAACTACTCTTGGACAGCCACCACCGAAATTGAAGGCGGCCAATGGACGCCGGCTCCGGTCAAGGGCAAGGCCATCAAGGGAGGCGCGGCCGTGATCACCAGCGAGCGAGATGGAACCACGACCACCGCAGTGCTGCAGGGAACCAACGGGGTAGCCAGCACCGATGAAGGCTGGAAGACCGCCGAAGAACTCCGCTCGGCAGCCGGGGGTGGGGGCGGCGGCGGTAATCGCGGCGGCATGCGCGCCGCAGCCCTCTTGCGCAACCCCTTGCCGGCCGCTTCGCTCACCAAGCTGGTTGAGAAATCCAAAGATCTGAAGGCCGGTGAGGCCGGAGTGATTGCCGGAGAACTTTCAGACGAGGGTGCCAAAGAATTCGCCCTAATGGGACGCGGCGGCCGACCGGGCGGCCAAACCCCACCGGAGCCAAAGAACGCCAAGGGTTCGGTGCAGTTTTGGCTGAAGGAGGGACAGGTCCAGAAGATCCGCCTCAAGGTCTCCGCGACCATGACCGTCAACGGCGAAGACCGCGACATGGTCCGCACGACGACCTGGGAAATCCGCGACGTGGGCACCACCACCGTCGAAGTCCCGGCCGAGGCCAAGAAACACCTCGGTTCCTGAGCTGAAACAAGCCGTTAGACAAACCCTCTGGAGGCTCCGCTTGGGGCCTCCAGACTCATTGACCCTTCCGGATCGCGTTCTTAGTCTGGTGTGCATGATTGGCAAGCGTCTGTACCGTTGGGCTTGGCTGCTGGCCGTGGCTGCGGTGGGTTTATTCCCCGCATCGGCCCAGGTTCCGGTGCCCTTCAACGGCATCCAGGCCATTATCAATGACACGGTCATTAGCCGTGACCAAGTCCTGGGAGCCGCGCAGAGCGAGTTGGCCATAGCCGGCCGCACCGCCACTTCAGAGCAGCAGTACCTCACGCGGCGGGCGAAGATATTGGATGACCAGCTCGAGCAGCTGATCGACCGGCAGCTCATCCTCGATGAGTTCAAGGAGAAGGGGTATTCCTTCCCGGAATCCTACGTCGATGACCAAGTTCGGGAGCGCATCCGGCGGCAATTCGGCGGAGACCGCGTCGCCCTCACCAAGACCCTGCGAGCCGAAAACCGCACCTTCGAGCAGTTCAAGAAGGAAGAGCGCGAGGGCATGATCATTTATCAGATGAGTTCTCGGTACGTCCGCGACGAAATCATCATCTCGCCGAAGAAGATCCAGAACTACTATCAAACCAATCAGGCCCGCTTCCGCATCGGCAACCGGGTCAAGCTGCGGATGATCGTGGTCGACCGCTCCAAGCACTCCGCAGAAGACGGAGCCAGCATCGCCTCACGAGCTCTGACCCAGCTCAAGGAAGGGACTGAGTTTGCGAAGGTAGCCACGGAGTTTTCCGACGATGCCCGCCGCTACAAGGGGGGCGACCGCGGATGGACCGAGGAAAGCGCCCTCAACGAGGCCCTGCGTCAGGTCGCCTTCAACCTGCCCATCGGCCAGACCAGCGATATCATCGAGGTCCAGGGTTCGCGCTTCATCCTGAAGGTGGAAGAGAAGCAGCAGTCTGGAATGCGTTCACTGGCCGAGGCCCGTCAAGAAATCGTGACTATCCTCAAGGACTCCGAACGTCAGCGTCTGCAAAAGCAGTGGTTGGCCAAGCTGCGCAAGAAGGGCTTCGTTCGCTACTTCTGAAGCCGCCCTTCGACCCAGACTTTTCACTGACCTAAAACTCCGCCGCCGCATGATCCTCGGCATCACCTTGGGTGACATTACCGGCATCGGTCCGGAAGTCGCCTTACGAGCCGTCGCCCGGCTCACTGCCGAGGACACCGATGTGCATTACGTCCTCATCGGCGATACCGGTGTGGTGCGCCGCCTTTGCGGCCTGATGGGCGTGGAGGCCGACCTGCCCCTTTGGCGTGGCGCGGATTCGGAGCCCTCACGGGTTTATG
>JBDKKQ010000097.1:0-8528 GCA_039796015.1 Verrucomicrobiota bacterium | reverse complement strand
CCACTCGGCTTGGATAAAGTCCCACATGAAGGCTTGGCCCTGGTGTTCGACGAACTGCAGGCGGCCCCCCGCGACCTGCTGCTCCTCGGATTGTACGAGATCGTCTTGCCTGCGTTGTTGGGCACGATGGCGGACCACGTGGCCAATGCCCACCCCCTGGCCGATCAACCCACCGTGCGCCTCCTGCGCATCGCCCAGCTCGATCTGGAGGCTCTGCATCAATACGGCCGCAAGGCCATCTCCAGCCTAGTCTCCGGCGACGACCGAGCTGCCGTGCAGCCTGCATTGAGCCTCCTGAGACAAGCCATTGCAGCAGCCAGCGGTTTAGATGGCACCTCGACAGCTGGTGCGGATGCGGCCTTGCCGGCGCGCCTGCATTCCGCGCAGCCCTGGCAGTATGATCCACGGCCTCAACGGGATGAACGCTTCCCTGATCCCTACAACATGGGAGTCAATGCAGAGGTATTTCTTTACGATCCAAAGCAACCGGCCGAGGCCAAGGTGCTGATGATGTACTACAAGCGGCTGCGAGAAATCGACGTGCCAGAGATGATGGCCAGCATCATCACTCAAACACCGGACAAACCCTGGGGCTACTATCGAGATATGAGCCGCCAACTCTGGGATGAAGCGCGCCATGCGATGATGGGCGAGGTGGGCTTCACCAGTGCCGGTATCGATTGGCCCAAGCAGGTGGCCGTGAATTTCACTTGGTCCCTCGGGTTAAACACCCAGCTCACTCCGAAGGAGCGGCATGCCGTACTCTACTTCATCGAACAGGGACTCATGCCCAAGACCGGTAAACGACACGAATGGGAAACCGCCATTATGTCGGGGAGCCCACTAGCGGCCACCTTTCAGGATTTTGACTGGGCCGATGAAGTGCTGCATGCCCGAGTCGGCCGGGACTGGTACGTCTCCGACATGCCCTCGCCGCACGAGGCCGTGGCTTATGGGGACGCTTGCTGGAGCAAGGTCCTGATGAACTGGGAACGGTGGCGTTCAGAGGGATACACTCAGCATTCCAATTGGTGGACCGGTGCCTACACCCAATATTGCGAACGCCACGGAAAGACCCCCGACCCGACCGCCGCCCAGTTCGCCGTGAGTTATGAGTCCATCCGAGCTGACTTGAGAGACTTGGCTTTGGCCTCGGGCTAAACCCGTCCTGATACGGAACACTATCCTCTGCCCCAACGGAACCGCACATACCAAACCAGAGTTCATCCCTGGGTATAACCCGATGGAATCGGCGCGTTCTGAAGGAACGCCGCATAACAGCCGTGCGGTCTTGGCTTTCCGGAATAGGCCGCGTTCCTTCAGAACACCAAAACTTGGGAACCTCTCTTCCGAGGATTGCACCCTGGGCTGGTATGCCGCGCCCCGTTGGGGCTTTCAAAACAACAGCCCCAGCCCCAATCATCCCACATATCTCAACTGAGATTTGACCCCAAAACACCAGGGAAAACCCAAGAATCCCGCGGGATTTTGGGCTTCGTTTTAGGCTTTGTTTTAGGCTTTGGTTTGGACCTTGGCTCGGGACGTGATCTGGGGCCGAGGTCCCAACCGGCCGCTATCAGCTTTGCAACCACACCAGAAGACCGGCCTGAGCTACCCAGCTAAGACCCAAGGTGATCCAAAGGGTTCGTTCCCAGCCGGACAAACCCCGCTGAGTGGGTGCAGCCAAATGAAACCGAGCGCTGGTCGCGCCGAGCGAAACGGCATCACCCCACCGCAAGATGGATTCGCGGATTGGAACTCCGTTGATGGCCACCACCGCGTCACCGAGACTGCGAATCGTCAGGCGCCCATCGGGCCCCCGCTGAATCTCGGCGTGTCGGGGCCATACTCCCGAGGAGGCCAACACCCAACCATTTGAGGGATCCCGACCAATGGTTAAAACATCGCCGCTCCAGGAATGGCCCGGAGAGCCAAGGAGACGCAGCTCGAACATCTGAAAAGGATGCTGCGCGCCGCGGAAGGGTTCCAGCCTGATTTCCTGAGCCCGCTTTTCCTCACCGTCTCCTACTGGCGAACCGGAATTCGAAGATCAGAGGATGCTACGGACCACTTCGATGCGGTCTCCCGGGTACAAGGGGACATCTAATTCCGGCTTCTTCATCGCCGCCTTGCAGTCCACAGTGACTTGCTGGCCGTTCACGCGGGTGACGCGAACCTCACGACGATTGGCGTACTCGGTGAAACCACCGGCACGGTTGATGGCTTTGAGCACCGTCATTCCGCCTTCAAAGGGAAAGGAACCGGTCGTCCGTACCTCTCCGCCCACGGAGACCGTGCGACCTAGCACTTGAACGTTCACCGAGAGGCGCTTGTACATCTGTTTCTTGACGGTGAACAGGTCGCGGATGTCCTTGGAGACATCGGCCGCCATCTTCCCGGCCACTTGCACCTGCTCGCCCATGTGGATAGTAACTAACCCGGTTTCCGGTACCTGGATCTCGGTCGGGGCGATGGGCACCGAGGCTTCATACATCACGCGGATCACATCGCCCACAGCGATGCGGTCGATGCTGAACCCGCCGTTGGCGCCCGTTGCAGGGACAGCGGGGGCTGTTGCCGCAGTGGCAGTCTGAGGAGTGGCTTGTCCGGTGCCCGTCTGGCAACCGCCCCAGAGAACGGCCATCAGCAGCACCAACGCACACATCCCGTTTTGACCGAATCGAAGCATCATGTTGATAAGTTCGCGGAGTCTATAGGCATCCGGACAGCGGCTCAATACTTGGTCTCCTTACCGGGCTTTATTTCAGAAGCCTTGGACTCTGAGCCGACAACGGCTATCTCGGCCGGCTTGGCATCGGCCTTCTTCTTCTTGGACAACTTCCGCTCACCCTCTGGCTTACTGTCTTCGCTCTTAGAATAGTAATCGTAGTAGTATCCGCTGTAGTAGTAGTAGTAGCTGTCCTGGCTGATGTTGATATTATTCAACACAACACCCAAGAGGTGGCCACCGACCTTCTCGACCATCTGCTTGGCGCGGAGGGTCATTTGCTGCGGGTACTTGCGGTACTGGACCACCAACACGGCCATGTCCACTTCACTGGCCAAAATGGAAGCGTCACTGACGCCCATGATCGGCGGTGAATCGAAAAACACGAAGTCGTACCGACTCTTGGCCTCGGCGATGAACTCCTTCATGGCCGCTGAATTGAGGATACCGATGGAGCTGCTCGGCAGACGCCCCGAGGGCATAAAGTCCAGAGACGGGACCGGCGTCGTCTGAATTACTTCTTCGAGGCGGTTCTGCTTCAGCAGGTAGTTGGTCAACCCCAAATTGTTGGCAACATTGAGAATCTTGTGGAGGCTGGGACGGCGAAGATCGGAGTCTACGATGAGCACTCGATTGCCGTTCTGAGCAAAGACAGTCGCCAAGTTGAAGATGGTGGTAGACTTGCCCTCGCCGGCTCCGCCGGAGACGACAGTCATCGTTCGCCAATTGGTGTCTTTACGGGAGAACAGGATATTGGTCCGCAGGACTCGATAAGCCTCAGCATGCGGGCTATCAGCTCCCTCAGACATAAGGGCTCCAACATTCTGAGGAATTACCCCGAGCACCGGCGCCTGCAACGCTTGCTCCACGTCATCGATGGTCTTCACCGATGTGTCGAGGTATTCGATGAAGAAGGCCAGACCAATGCCAAGGATCAAACCGAAGACCACGCCGATGGTGATGTTAACCGCCTTCTTCGGCCGAACTGGGTTGGTGCCGGGAAGGGCTTCGTTGATGGTCTCAACGGACGAGGTGCTGCTGAGATCTCGGTCGATGTCTTCTTGCGCGACACGAATCTTAATGCCGTCGCGAATGCGCCGGGCGCTCTCAAACTCGTTGCGCTGAACGATGTAAGGCCGGAACCGTTGGGTGTCCTGAGAATTCTTTTCGATGGTTTCCTGGAGGTAGGTCTTCTGATTTTCCATCGCTGCCTTCTCGGCCTCCAGAGTGGAGCGCATGCCGCTGAGGATACCCTGGACTGTCGCGTCCAACTGCTCATCCAGCTTGGCGATTTGCAAGGACCATTTGATGACCTCCGGATGATCGGGGCCGAAATCGGGGCTAAGTCCGGAGGCCTGACGCAAGGCATAATTACGGGCCGAAATCAGCGTGTTGAGCTCGGTCGTCGGATTGGCCACCACCAGGGCGTTGAGCAGTCTATCCCCCTTTAGGAGACCCAACTGTTCCAACAAACGGTTATTGCGAGTGATCCGGGTCTGGTAGTCCTGAATGACTCCGGTCATCCGCGAAAGCTCCTGGGCCGAAAGACCCTGAACTTGGCCAGAATCAGCAATCTCTTCAGGAACCTTGAGATCAATCCGCAACTTGTCCATCTTCTCGCGGGCCTCAGAGACTTCCTTCTCGTAGCCAGCCAACTTATTGGTCAAAGCCGCCCAAGCCAGATCACTGCGCCCAGAACGGTTCTTGTTGCGGTAAGTGCCGTAGACATCGGCGATCTTGTTCGCGATTCGGGCGGCCAGTTCACGGTCTTCGTTGAAGGCCGTGATTTCGATGATGGCCGTGTTACGAAACTGAGTGATGTCGACCTCACGCGACAACATCTCGTAAGCATCTTGGATTGGCAATTCACCCGGCTGCTTGTCGCGCTCGGCGTAAACGCGGGCCAATTTCAGACCCTTGATGACCTCGTTGAGGATCTTCGGAGAGCGAATGACCTGAAACTCGGTCTGGAGAAAGTACTGGTCGAAGGCAGGCGTCATCGGACCGCTACCCATCATCAACTGGGTCAGCGGGGTGTCCTTTTCCACCTTCATCCGCGCCAGCGACGAGTAGGACTCGGGCTGGAACTGGGTGATGATCGCTGTAGTGATAACCACCAACAGGAAGACCGCCAAGATGACAGCCTTCCGAATACGGATGATCCGCCAGTAATCGAGGAAGTGGAGCTTGGATTCCTGAGACTGGGGTGCCTTCGATACTTCCATGTGCAAAAAAATAGGAGGCTAGAATGGATGTTCCAGCCTCCTTCGCCAGAGTTGGAAATTCTTAGTAGTTGAAATTCACGCCGAGGAACACCCGGTTACGCGAGAACTCGCGGAGGTCATTCACCAGATCGGAATTAACTTGATCGTATGCGTAGGACACCCGAGTCGAGATGTGCTGGGTGATGCGGTAGGAGAGACTCACATCGCCAGAGGCGTAGCTATCACCCTGACCATCGATTGTCGATCCACCACCGATGAAGGTGCCCATCTGGTAGAGACCATTGATCGATCCCACCAACTTCGGGGTGAAGCTGTGCGACAGACCGATACGAGCAGAAGTGGCGCTGCTGCCGCGAATCGGGTCCAAGAAATCTCCGCCGCCCACTGCACCCAACACGCCGACATCGGTCGCGGTCAACTGATGACGCACTCCCAAAGTCAAAGACGAACCCGGGAGGAAACCGTAGTTCAACTGTCCATCAACGTAGGGCGAGACGCCATCGCGGCTCTTGACGCCCGTGATGTCAGCAAAATCGTTGACTTGGACACCACCGCGGAGGGATCCGGTCAGGTTCGCTGCGAAGTCGTGATCGAGGGTCGCGGCAACGAAGTGCGAATTAACGTCACGGACGAATCCGACGTTGCTTCCAGGTCCATCATAGTCGGTGACACCGTACTGATAGAACACACCCACGTTGGACTTCGGAGCCACCTGGTACCGAACGTTGACCGACGGGAGGTACTCGACGCGATCGAGGGACTGAGCGAACGCAATGTTGTCGAAACGGAACAAGTTGTTCCGGAAGCCGGTGACCGCGCTCCAGTTCTCAGCGAGCTGAGAGGTGAAGTCGAAGCCCGCGATGTTGCGGAAGTTGGTTCCCTCTGCGCGGAACAGAATACCTGCACCACCAGCGCCGGCTCCCAGCTGCTGGGGCTCTTGGGCCTGAGCAAAACTATCGAAGACGTCGAGCTTGAAACGGCTGTTGAAATGGTGGCTCAGGTTCGCGTCCACCACGTGGTTGTGGTCGACAGCCTTCGCGCGGTTTTCGAAATAGCGCAACAAGTAGTCGTAGCGCAGTCCCAACGTGGTCTGACCGTCATTGATCGGCAGATTCAGGCTGAAGCCCGGGGTCAGCTCGAAACCAAAGCTACTTACCTTGGTCAGGTCGCTGCGGGTGTAGACGTTGTCGTTGTAGAAACCAGAAACGCCAGCCCGAACGGACCAAGGCTTAGCCCCGCCTTCAGAGGCTTGGAGGGCCGTGGTGACCGCGAGGCTCGCAGCGCCGATAGTAAGGGCGCTCATGCTAGGAATGAAGTTTTTCATGCGAAATCCGTTTTTAGACGGCTCTGACGTCGTTGGAACGCGGAGCTTGATTGCGTTTGGAGTTTTCGAGGTTAGGCGCTGAGTGTCAACCTGATTTCCCGGTTTTTCCGAAAACATTCGACCCACGAATCGAACACCTTGGGCAACTCATCGACCGGGCTTTGACTGGAATGCAGGGAAATCGCGAGTCAACTGATCCCGATCGGCTACCTGTCCCCACGAGGTGAGCGAGAAAACCTCTACCGGTGCTCCCTCACCCAATCCGAGAGACAGCCGCTGATTGCCGAACCGCTGGCGGAGACTTGCTTCCCATTGATCGAGTGTTTCCACCGGAGCGATTCCATGCCGACCCACCCAGGGCAACCACTCCCGGATCTGACTTTGGTGACACCAAGACTGGCGGGCGATTTGATCGAAGGTCTCAGAAACATCGACCACGAGGTCGGGAACCGATTGGGGGCCGTCGCCAATGTAGCTATCCCAGGTGTTGAGAATTACCGGGGTTCGGATCCAACGCGCCTCGGCCTTGCCCTCTTCAGGATAGTCGTCCACGAAGGCATGAGGGACATTGATCATGTAAGCCACCCGGCGGACGGCGTCGGCTACTGTGATGTGATCGGGATGAACTCCCGCTCGAGTATCGGCCGGAAGCGGCGGGCAAAACAGATAATCGGGTTCGAAGTCACGGATACTCTTCCAAAGAGCAGCCAAGAGATCATTGCTAGGAAGTCGGGCTTCTCCGAAAGGACTGCCATCCGGCCGGGCGAGGCGTTCGAACTCGTACCCACCGATCGCGGCCGCGGCTGCCTGCTCTTCCAACCGGATGCGAGCCGTTTCTTGCGGGGTTCGCCAGTGGTGGCCTGAACGCCCATCGGTGCAAACGAGGACCTTAGCGCGAAAATTCCCAGCATGCTTGCGGCGGAACAACTCGAAGGTGCCCGCGGCTACAAATTCGAAATCATCGAAATGGGCGTGGACGCAGAGTATTCGCATGCGGACAAGGGATCACTGCGGGATGGTAGGCGGTGAGGGATTCGAACCCCCGACCCAATGCGTGTAAAGCATTTGCGCTAACCGCTGCGCCAACCGCCCCACCGTCCGCAGGCAAAGACTTTAACCCGTCCTCGGGCACGGATTCAATGCGACAATGCAGAAGGATCGATTCGGCCCATCGAGCCATCGTCGGTTCTCCTGAAAGGTATCCGCTGGAAGAGGTGCTCGATGAGAGGACTGCTCCTGTGAAAATCTTCGGCGAACAAAACCCGGGCCCCTTCGGGTGAACTCCTGTTGGCCGAACGGAGCGCCGAGGCTAACCTCTTGGACCAATGAGCCGGGCATTCCCGAATGGAGCACCTTCGTCTGAGGGCGGGGTTCCACACACCCTCTCTCCCTCCATGCAGGAGTGGTTGACTCCAACCCTGCCTGAAGAGGACCTCCAGCTGCCCCACCCGACCCTCGGCGCTCAGGCCGACCCTCGCCCGTTCCTAGAATCCCACCGTGACAGCGTGGTCATTGCCTTAGACTGGCCCGTCATCCTTGAGGCGGCTGAGCTCACCCGACTCGGCCGATACCGCGACTTAATTGAGCTGGACCAAAACTACCCCGCACGGAGAGCCGGCCAATGGACCGAAGCCTCGTTCCGTGTCGGTCGTCGACAATTATCGCGACTGAAAGCGTGCCGCGATCTCCGGTTGGTCCAGCGCTACTTGTCAGCCGTTGAGAACGGCCAGGCCCACGCTTGGAACCCGATCGTATTTGGCGTGGCCCTGGCCGCGTTCAATTTGCCCTACCGATCCGGATTGCTCCATTACGCCAGCACCTTGCTCCGAGGTTTCGCTGAGCGATGCCGCCCGCAAAACGTGCCGATAGACGATTGGACAGTGTGGATGAATTCGCTCGAGGCCCCCCTTCCGGAGGCGGTCCAGCGTCTGCTGCCGTCGGCTTTCACGGCTCTGGAATCTCCCTCGAGGGCCGGCAGAAGCTAAGGATGGTCGAGGAATCCCCTTTCCCGCGGGGCTACTTGAGGCTTTCCTCCGTCTCTCGTTATGCTTAAGGCCGGTATCGTCGGGTTGCCCAACGTGGGCAAGTCCACCCTCTTCAACGCAGTCACCCGCACCCGAAAGGCGCAGGCGGCGAACTACCCGTTCTGCACCATCGATCCCAACGTGGGCATCGTCACCGTGCCGGATGAACGTCTGGGGGTGCTGCAGAAAATCGCCAAGACCAGCGTCGTGATCCCCGCGGCCATCGA
>JBDKKQ010000096.1:0-4735 GCA_039796015.1 Verrucomicrobiota bacterium | reverse complement strand
AACTTCATCCAGAAGATCAATTTCTTCCCCGGCGTGGATGGGCGCTTCTACGTGCTGTATTTCATCGTGGTGACGAAGTTCAGCGACGTGGGGGCTTACTGCACAGGCTCGCTCATAGGCCGCCACAAGATGATCCCGCGCATCAGCCCCGGGAAGACCTGGGAGGGATTCGCCGGTGCGGTGGTCATTTCGACGGCGTGCTCGCTCGGGTTGGCCGCACTGTTGGGCGATCGCCTGGCCGGGATGACGCCGTTCCACGCGGTGGTATTGGGCGTAATTCTGAGCGTCTCGGCCGTGGTCGGAGATCTCATCGAGTCACTCTTCAAGCGCGAGGCTGGCGTGAAGGATTCTGGCCAGTTCTTCCCGGGCATCGGCGGCATCCTCGACCTCCTCGACAGCCTCCTCTTCAACGCCCCCCTCATGTACCTGTACCTCAGGCATGTGCTGCGGCATTGAGCGGGTAGGGATTTGTTTTTTGACGCTCAGCGATCAAGAACAAGTGACTGGGCAGGCTCTCGATCCGGATGGGTGTGCCGTGGGTTGGCAGCGTAACGCGAAGCACTCTCTTGTCGTCCTAGTCCAAAACGATAAGGCGGCCTTTGGGATCAAAAGCCATGACGACCCAAGAGCCTTGGGACTTGGGTACCTTAGGACTTAGGAGCCTTGCAAATCAGTTCGGCGTCGAAACCTGGGCGCACCGATATCCTAGCGTCTGGATGGAAGACCATTTGGCCCGTGTCCGCGGCCAGGCTCTGGACGGCCAGCCTAAGGAATCGCAGCTAAACAAGCGTCATCTTGTATTCTGGTTGAGCCGGATGAGGCTCGGGGAATTCGTTGAGGCTTCGATGGAAGCGATGGTTTCGCGTACGGTCTTGGCCTTCTGGCGCATCAGTTCGCGGGGGAAGTCGGGTTCCTCTTTCTCGAAGTAGTTCGCGATCCGGGTCAATTCTGGAATGACGGCCTTGGCGTGGGTGCCGTAACTGAGCAGAACCTTCATGATCTCCGGGGTCCGGATCTCGCTCGCCCAGGGATTCTGTTCCCGGGTGTATTTTACGCACGCGGTGATGCCTTCTTCGACGTGGTGTTTGGTGAGAACGCGCAGGCCTTCGAGCCGGATTTCATCGGCGAACATTTCACCGCTCGGGGCGGGTTGCATGATGGCCTCGTAGATGGCGGGCAGGAGAGGCCTGACCTCGTCGAGGGTGATGTGCCCATAGACCGAGCCGATGCTGCTGCGGGCCCGTCCATCCTCATTCTTAAGGCCGGCCCGGACCGCCTTGTAGAGAGCCTCGCGATTCACGCCATCCAACGAACGTCCGAGCATGCCTTCCCGGTTGAATAGGGCGAAGGAAAGGTAGCGCTGCTGCATGCCGCGGGGGTCCCCCGTTGCGTCCACGCGGGCCATGATCTCAAGAAGCTGGGGCACGGTGTTTGATGCGGGCTTCCCGATGGCCGCGAGCGCGTCCGCTGCCTTGATGCGGAGCCAAAGGTCCTCGTGCAACAGCGACTTCCCGAGAACCTCGACGGCCGGTGCACCCCGGTCGCGAAGGAAGGTCAATGCCTGGCTAGCGCCGTAACGGGCGTCCAGGTTTGGGGAACCCTGCATCTCGACTAAGGGGGCGATGGGAACGTCCTTGCGGCGGCCCAAAGCCATGGCGGCCCGCTCGCGCACGACGGGCGACCAGCTTTGAAGACGTTCCATGAGTTGGACGGTGCTCAGCCCGTCGTAGAAGCTGTGTCGGTCCTTGTTGTTCCAACCCCGGCCGTCGAGGACCAGCGACTGGGCCTGCGTGGCGTCGAGTCGCGGCACGGATCCTTCCGTCTTTCCTGTCAGATGTAGCTTCTTCAGCGGCATGGCGTAGGCCAACAAGTACGCGCCGGTGGAATCCCAGCCTTCATAGCTGTCGTGTTCGGGTTCGGGCGGTCCCTGATGCCGGTAGCTGTGATCCCAGCGCCGGGCCAGGTCAAAGTACCAGTTGCCGAATTCGGTCATCCAGGCGCCGCTGGCGTTCGGGCCGGACTGGGCGATGCCAGGCATGGCCCAGAGGAGGTTGAAGAAGTTGCCCGTGTGCCCGCAATCGCGCTCGGGTCCATGGGAAGCCACGCTCATGCGCGAGAAGAACTCCGCACCCTTCGATTCGCCGATCAGGTTGAACAAGACCGAGGCCATCCCGCACTTGCCATTGTCTTCATGGGTTTCGATCCAAGGATGATGGTCGCCGTAGGGAATCGCGCCCTTGGAGATATAGAACCGCATCAGGCGGGCGCTGCGTTCGATGGCCAAGTCTACGGCGGGATCCTTCACTCCCGCCTTCCGGGCTAGTACCAGCGAGATGGTCAGCGGTACGCCCGGGGAGTTCATCATGCCGTAGCCGTAGAGGCGTCCGTCGGGTCTGGCGAACTTGTGTCCCCATGAACCCACGGCGCTCTGACCCCGGGCCGCTTCCAGCGCGAGTCGCTTCAGCCCTGGCATGAACGAGTCATCCCCCGTTGCCAGTGGGTACTCCGACAGCAGCAACATGACGTAGCCGAAATACCACGTCGCCATGTCGTCGGATTTGAAGTTCGAGGCCCACGCGACCTCCTTCCGAATCAGCGGAAGGTAGTTGGTGTCGCCACTGGCCAGCAGCGCGAGGGCATTGAGGGATCGGGGGATGGGATCCAGCCGCGGGGCGTAGGAGGGATCTTCCATCCGGCGCGCGAGGCTTTTGCACCCTTCTTCGAGGATGCGCTTGGACTTCGGGCAGTCAAAGGGGGCCGTGGCGCTGTACGTCCCGAGCACGGGAAGCTTCAAGGCAACCTCCGCCGAACCGCCCGCGTGCCATCGGGTCAGGATGAGTTGACCCTGGCCCGCCTCCGACTCGGCAAGCGTCAGGGCTTTGCCCATTTCGGTCCGCGGGTCGTAGGAAAACGGCTTGCCGCCCACGCCGAGGATCACGTCCCCGACCGCCAGAACTCCATCGGCCGGAGAACCCTTTTCGACCTGGGTGATGACGATCTGACGGGCATCGGAAGTGACCAGCGTGTCGCAGAAGATCCATCCTCGAAGCCCCGTCGCGCCGAGGTTCCAGTCGTGCTTGGCCCGGTCCGGGATCTTATCGCCTTGGGTGAAATCGGGGATCGTCAATTCTCGACCCTTGCCTGCGACCACGAGGCAGGCTGGTGAGACGAGGAAGGTGGCCAGAGTGATGGCTCGCAGCAGGTGTTTCATGGCGGCGGGTGCTGAAGGTTACTGGATGCCCCGGTGGAGGATGTCGAGAGACAGGACGGCGTACGCGGTGACGAGATTGGGATCTTTCTCCCACCAGCGTGCGTTGGTATTGGCCCAGGTTCCGTCGGGGCGCTGAAGATTGATGAGGCGCAGGGCGACTTCGCGACGCCAGTTGATCTTCCGGCCATCCTTCAGTTCCAGCGTCTGGACGCGGGCGGTGTTGAGGGCCTTGGTCATAAGATGGAGGTAATAATACAGGCCCTGGAGGTCCATTCCGGGATTCTCTTCGAGGGTGTAGTTCGAGCGGAGCCAGTCGAGCACGGCGACCACCCGCGGATCCTCCCGCGGGAGATCGGCGTAAATGTAGCTGAGCAATCCTGCGTAGCTGATGCTTCCGTAGGAACGCAACGCGACACGCCCAGTGAGCGCGTTGGTCTCGCCGCCGGCCATGCTGTGTCCCGGGTAATAGACAAAGCCACCGCGGTTGCGGGCGTCGTCCGAAGCCCACGGCTGCCGGTTGTGGCTCGGAAGGTTCTGGCAGTTCTGGAGGAACTGGACGACGGCCTTCCAGTTCACGTCTTGCTTTGGACCTGTGAGTTCGCCCGACTGGAGATGCCGTGTGTAGTGCAAGGCCTCCAGCGCTGTCAGCGTGTTGTTCATGTCGGAGTGGGCGTACTTGTCGCCGTATCCGATTCCTCCGTCGTACGGGGAATCCATCTTGCCCGGTTCATCGAGATCCATCTGGGAGCGGACCACAAAGGCCCGGGCACGGCGCAGGATTCCGTCATGGGCGGGGTTGTCTGACGCGGCCATCGCGAGCATGGAGAGGGAGGTGTTGTAGTTGATGAGGGACGTCCGGTAGATGCTGCCATCGGGCTTCACCGCTTCGAGAATGAACTTGTACCCCTTGGTGAGGGCCGCCGGGGGATTGGTCCGAAAACGATGGGTGGGTTCGCCCATGAAGGCGGTGAGGACCAGCGCGGTGGGTGCGACGTGGTCCTGGGTAGACCACCAGCCGTTGGTGTTCTGGCTGGCGAGGAGGGAAGCCAGTCCCCGATCGATGGCGTTTTGGATCTCGTGGCCGAACGACAGGTCGATGAGCGGAGGAGGGCTGACGATCCGTGGCGCATCTGCGCCGCGTGCGTGGCCGGCCAGGAGGCAACAGCCCAGCAGCAGGCAGAATATTTGGGCGAGCCTTGGTGAAGAGGGGAGAGGGGAGTTCACGGTTTAATTTCCTTCGATGAAGTGGGCGGCATCGGCTCGTCGAGCAGGAGATGGATCGCGGTATGGTTCGTCAGGAACGGTTCGAGGAACAGGGTCAGTTGGGCTAGGGTGAGGTCCGATGGGGCGAATGCGAGCAAGACGTTGGGGCGTGGACGACCCCCTGAGCTGCGGGTGCGTTCTCGATCTACCGCGAGTTCCTGGCGCAGGTCCGCTGGATCAAGGATCGGACGTTCGAGGAATTGAAGTTCGGAGCGGGAGGCTCCCTCCTTCCAGACCGAGTGCACCAGCAGCAGCCGGCCG
>JBDKKQ010000095.1:0-3715 GCA_039796015.1 Verrucomicrobiota bacterium | reverse complement strand
CGGTGACCCTGGAAACTCCGGCGGCGATGGGGCGACTGCCCGCGGGTGCTCCTCGCAATCGGTTGGGCCTCACCCAGTGGTTGTTGGATCCGTCCCACCCGCTAATGGGGCGCGTCACAGTCAACCGGGTCTGGCAGCAGTTCTTTGGCAAAGGCTTGGTGGAGACCTCCGACAATTTTGGTCTGCAAGGAGCAGCTCCGACACACCGGGATTTGCTGGATTGGCTGGCGGTGAGCTTTGTGCGCGGCAATGAGTCCTTGGGGCTCCGTCCGTGGAATCTTCAGGATCTTCAACGACTTATCGTTACCTCCGACACCTACCGTCAGACCTCGAATGTGAAGCCCAAGGAATGGGCTGAGGATCCCGACAATCGATGGTTGGCCCGGGGTCCGGCCCGGCGGCTTTCCGCAGAGATGCTGCGGGATCAGGCACTCTTCGCGAGCGGCTTGATGGTCGATAAGGTCGGTGGACCGAGCGTGAAGCCGTATCATCCAGACGGCCTCTGGGAGATGACCATGGGTGGCGGTCACTATCAGTTGGGCAAGGGCGACGATCTCTACCGGCGCAGCCTCTACACCTATTGGAAACGGACCGTGCCCCCGCCTTCCATGATGACGCTCGACGCAGCCGACCGCAGCTACTGCGTGGTTCGACGGCAGGCTACGAGCACACCGTTGCAAGCGTTGGTCCTGTTGAATGATCCCCAGATGGTTGAAGCCTCGCGCCATGTGGCCGGCAGGATGCTTCGCGAAGGCGGCGTGGGGGCCGATCAGCAAGTGCGCTACGCCTTTGCCCTGGTGACCGGCCGCAGGCCCACCAAGGACGAGGTATCCATCATGAGGCGCCTGCTCGAGGAACAGGTGGCCCATTTTCAGAAAGACATCGCTGCGGCCGAACGACTCCTGAAGGTCGGGGAGAAGCCGGTACCAGGAGAGCACCCGCCGGCTCAGTTGGCTGCAGCCACCGTGTTGGCTCAACTCCTCTTCAACCATGACGAGACGGTCATGCGGCGCTGATGACCCGGAAACACAATTCAACCCGTTCTGAACCTCAATCCCCGTGAACTGCCCCCAAGTTGATTTCCGCATGAACCGCCGCGATTTCTTCGGCCGCTTTGGTCTAGGCCTTGGAGGAGTGGCTCTTAGTGGCCTGATGGCGGGCGATGCCCGTGCCGGGGCTGTTGGATCATTCTCCGGCATCTTGCCTGCCGGACACTTGGCGCCCAAAGCCAAGCGAGTCATCTACCTCTTCATGAGCGGCGGTCCGTCGCAACTGGAGACCTTCGACTACAAGCCTGAGTTGGTGAAACGAACCGGAGAGGATCTTCCGGCCAGTGTGCGGATGGGGCAGCGACTGACCGGGATGTCGGCCCAGCAGGCGACGCTGCCGATGGCGGGGTCGGTCTTTAAATTTGCTCGGGCCGGCCAGTCGGGCACGTGGATTAGCGAGTTGCTGCCGTGGACCTCCAAGGTGGCCGATGACCTGTGCGTCATCCGTTCGCTGCACACCGAGGCCATCAACCACGACCCGGCCATCACCTTTTTCCAGACCGGGTCCCAGATTGCCGGTCGGCCCAGTTTTGGCTCGTGGATGAGCTACGGGTTGGGTTCTGCCAATCAGAACCTTCCCGCCTTCGTGGTTCTCATTTCCAAGGACCGTATCGACCAACCCCTGTATTCGCGACTTTGGGGCAATGGATTCCTGCCGAGCCAGCATCAGGGGGTGTTATTTCGATCCGGCAAAGACCCGGTGCTTTATCTTCAGAACCCGGACGGGGTTTCCGGAGAGAGCCGCCGACGTCTTCTGGACCGTTGGGCCGAGATGGAGCATTTGCAGTTCCGTGATTTGGGAGATCCCGAAATCAATGCCCGGGTAGCCCAATACGAGATGGCCTACCGCATGCAGACTAGCGTGCCTGATGTGATGAACTTGTCTGGCGAGCCGGAGAGTGTTTTTGAATTGTACGGACCGGAGGCGAAGAACCCCGGCACCTTCGCGGCGAACTGCCTGTTGGCGCGGCGTTTGGCCGAGCGGGACGTGCGGTTCATTCAGCTCTACCATCCGGGGTGGGATCAGCATGGCGGCCTGCCGGGGGGCATTCGTCGCCAGTGCGCCGATGTGGATCGCGCGTCCTACGCGTTGATCACCGATCTCAAGCAGCGTGGCATGCTGGACGACACCCTGGTCATTTGGGGCGGCGAGTTTGGGCGCACCAATTATTCGCAAGGAAAGCTCACGGCGACGGACTACGGGCGCGACCATCACCCGAGGTGTTTTTCGGTATGGATGGCGGGCGGTGGCATTCGAGGAGGAGTGAGCCACGGGCGCACTGACGAGTTCGGCTACAACATCGTCGAGGATCCGGTGCACGTTCACGATCTTCAAGCTACAGCGCTCCATCAGTTAGGCATTCACCACGAGCGGTTGACCTTCCGCTTCCAGGGGCGTGACTACCGGCTCACCGACGTTCATGGAAAGGTGATCCAGCCGATCCTCGCCTAGATGTCAGTGACAGTGTGAAAACCACTGAGCCTAGAAACTCAACGAATCACCCATCCGGCTTGAGCTTCTCGGTTGCCCCAACGAATTCTGATCAACTCTGGTGAGCCCTGGACACACTCGGCCTCATTAGGAAGAAGAAAGAAACGCTGGCGCTCATCCGAAAAGAAAACGGATCCGACGATCCGGCAAAACCGCGAAATTCAAACCAGCCACTTCCCGTGAATTCCGGAACGTGGCTGAGACCTACAGAAGCTTCAGCGAATTGGTGGGGCTGGAGGATCTGAATGCTTTTTACTGCGCGTTGGAGGGGGCACGACGCGGACGCCATTGAGCGCTCCCGGTGTGGACCGTGTGCTAACTGCTTAACTCCACGCATTCCCGGTCAAGAGTCCCAAATAGTCCCAGCGAAGGTCCCTCAGTCTTGGCGGTAAAAAAGCTTAGAAAACCACTTGCATGACCCTGGATTTCGGACGATTTAAGGGGCGGATTTTTGATCTTTTCGGTTTTCCCTGCCCGGTGCGTGTATCGAGACAGTGTCCCTCGACCTAATCCCTTATACGGGAGCATCAAAGCGGTTTTAAGTGCTACAAAGCCATGCCTCCCTAACAGGAAGGCGGCGAAGCACCCGCTGCTCCCACCTGGTTCCTTCGGTAGAAGGGGCCCGTCTCTAACGGCCATGGTGGGGTTTTCTTTCAGGCGGTGGTGCTGGTTGTGTCTCCTAAACGGGCCACTACAGGTACCACCGCCATTTTTATTTCACCTCGAAAAGAGCCCGAAGGTGGTGTGTTAGAGACGTTGGGGAGCCTCAATGTGTCAGCGACGTTCCGGAATTCACGGGAAGTGGCTGGTTTGAAATCTACGGTTGTACCGGGATGTTTGGGAGGTTCCTCGCTGTTTCCAGCGGGTTGACCTTCAGGATCCGTTGTCTCCGACAGCCATTGGCTCCGAGCAACCGAGAACTCCAACTGCCTTGAAGGCCTGCATGACCAGAAGTTTGGGAGGTGGGAACGACGAGCTCGCCTGCGATGGGAAGTCTCCGCACTTTCGATACGTACCCCCCCGGAAAACTTGGGTTTTATGCGGTTTCTCAATTCCTTGACGCAACCTTGACGCTTCTCACGGCCACCGCAGCAATTGCTGTCGATCTCTGGGATCAATCTCGGTGGGGACAAGAAACCTCCAAGCCGCTACCCCATCTTGGAAGCGCGTGCTG
>JBDKKQ010000094.1:0-7666 GCA_039796015.1 Verrucomicrobiota bacterium | reverse complement strand
GAGGTATGGCCTTTGGTGTGGCCATCGGATTGGGAATTCCATTAGGAGTTCTGGCGGCCTTGAAGCGGGGCGGTTGGGCAGATTACGCCGCAGCGGGACTAACTCTGGTGGGGGTTTGCGTGCCCGTGTTCGTACTTGGGCCTCTTTTGGTGTTGGTCCTTGGACTGTGGCTCGAATGGTTTCCCGTGGCGCTGTGGGGGTCGTGGCAAAACGCGGTCCTGCCCACGCTTACCTTGGGCCTCTACTTTGCCGCCCGCGTGGCGCGATGGATGCGCGAGGGGATGATCGAAGTTCTCCGGAGTCCTCATGTGCAAACTGCTCGTGCCAAAGGGCTGAGTGAGACGGCGGTGATTCTGCGGCATGTGGTGCCCGTCGCTCTGGTGCCGGTCATTTCCTACACCGGGCCGATGCTGGCTGATTTGCTCACGGGTTCCTTTGTCGTGGAGAATGTTTTCCAGATCCCGGGAACGGGAGCTTTCTTCATCAACAGCTTCTTCAGCCGGGACTACACCATGATGATGGGCATGGTGTTGTTTTATTCCTTGCTGCTCCAGGTGCTGAACCTTTTTTCGGATCTCCTGCTGCGGTGGGTGGATCCTCGGGTTGGGTCATGAACACCCTCTCTTCCAGTCCGGGGCGCCTGGCCTTGCGACGCTTCGTCCGCAACCGGACGGCGGTGAGCAGCGTTGTCTTCCTGCTGTTGGCCACCGTGGTGTCGGTGTTTGGACCCTGGGTGATGGCTATCGATCCGAATCAGGGGAGCGAGTCCCCCTTCGTGTCGCCCGGAGCCTTGCATTGGATGGGCACCGACATTCATGGTCGGGACCTGTTTTCCCGAGTGCTCGTGGGAACTCGCATTTCGCTCCTCGTCGGTGCGGTTGGAGCCGGGGTTAGCGTGTTGATTGGAGTGACCTGGGGGCTGGTTTCCGGATGGCGAGGCGGGCGCACGGATGCCTGGATGATGCGCTTTGTCGACGTGCTCTACGCCCTGCCCACGGTGGTCTGGGTGATGCTGACCCTCACGCTCTTCGAGACTCGCTGTGTCGGATGGCTCTCGGAGCGGTGGCCTGCGTCGATTCCTGCCTTTCGATTGGCAGCGATGATGGTGTCTTTGGGTTCGGTGTCCTGGCTCACCATGGCGCGCATCGTCCGAGCTCAGGTGCTCAGTCTTCGGGAACGGCCATTCATCTTAGCCGCCCAATCCATCGGTGTGCCCCCGGTCCGACTAATGCTCCGGCACTTCCTGCCCAACCTCGCCGGGGTGGTCATCGTGTACCTCACCCTCACGGTGCCGGCCGTGGTGCTCTATGAGTCCTTTCTGAGTTTTCTCGGGCTCGGAGTGCGGCCACCCCAAGCCAGCCTTGGCACGTTGATCGCCGATGGGGCCTCGCAGCTCAACTCGGTCCGGGTGCGCTGGTGGTTGCTGGTCTTTCCCGCTGGTCTAATGACCTTGATGTTGGCCGCTCTGAACGGGGTGGGGGAAGGCCTTCGTTCCGCCTTCGAGCCGCGGGATGGAAACGGGGATTAAAATTAAAACAGGCCGGATCCTTGGGGGATCCGGCCTGTTGATACGCATTGAAATCGGTCGGGCGTGAACGGCGTATTTGCCGTTCGAGACGGAGACGAGACTCCGGGTTCAGAGCGAGCGCACGAACTGATCCATGCGGCCGAGGCCCTTTTCGATGTTGGCCAGGCTCGTGGCGTAGCTAATGCGGATGTAGTCGTCGGCACCGAAGGCGATGCCGGGGACGGCCGCCACCTTTTCCTGCTCGAGCAACCGGGCGCAGAAGTCGGCTGACTTCAGTCCGGTCTTGGAGATGTTGGGGAAGAGGTAGAAGGCTCCCTTGCTGTTCACGCACGAAACACCGGGCATGGCGTTGAGCATTTCCCAGGCGCGGGTGCGGCGCTTGGCGTACTCGGCCAGCCAACCGGGCAGGTGGGCTTGCGAGCCGGTCAGGGCCGCGACGCCGCCTTTTTGGGCGAAGGAGCAGGGGTTGCTCGTGCTGTGGCTCTGGATGGCGTCGATGGCCTTGGCGATGGGTTCCGGTGCGGCCAGGAAGCCCAAGCGCCATCCGGTCATGCTCCAGGCCTTGGCGAATCCGTGGACGATGATGGTGTGGTCGTAGTGGGCCTGGCTGAAGCTGGCCACGCTCTTTACCTGAGCTCCGTCATAGGTCAGGTGCTCGTAGATTTCATCGCTCATGATGAGCACACCCTTCTCAACGCAAATGTCGCCCAAGGCCTTAATCTCGTCGGGCGTGTACACCGATCCGGTCGGGTTGCTCGGGGAGTTGAGGATGAAGAGACGGGTCTTCGAGGTGATGGCCGCACGCAATTGCGCCGGGGTCACCTTGAACTCGGTCTGGTCGGTGGTCTCCAGAATCACCGGCAATGCACCCGCCAGCTTCACCATCTCCGGGTAGCTGAGCCAATAGGGTGCCGGGATGATCACTTCGTCACCCTCTTGGCAGGTGGCCAGAATGACGTTGTAGCAGGAGTGCTTGCCGCCGTTGCTGACAATGATCTGCGAAGGCTTGTAGGTCAGGCCGTTCTCGCGGAGGAACTTGTCGGCGATGGCCTGCCGCAGTTCCGGGATGCCACTGCTGGGAGTGTACTTGGTGAAGCCCCCGGCCAGAGCGGCGGCGGCGGCATCCTTGATGTGCTGGGGCGTGTCGAAGTCGGGTTCACCGGCTCCGAAGCCGACGACATCCTCGCCCTTGGCCTTCATTTCCTTGGCCTTCGAATCAATGACGAGGGTGAGGGATGGAGACAGCGAGGCAGCGCGGCGCGCGATCGAATAGTTCATTTGAAAAATCGGGCGCGAGGTTGGGGTGAGCCAACGCCCGCGCAAGGCAGATTTTTAGGTGTGGTGTTTTTTTAGCGTGGACTACTTCGGCAAGGAGATGCCCTTGAGGCGTGGATCTCGGGCGGCCTGCTTGCGCAGGTCGATGGCCTTAGGGTCTTGGGCGAGGCGGGCGTCGCTCAGAGCCAAGGCTTTCTGCAGAGACTCCACACCGCTGTCCTTGAGGCCGGAAGCAATCCGGACGGCTGCCAAGTCGTACCACCCTTCAGGGCGGGTGGGTTCGGCCGAGGTGTATCGGGCCAGAGCACTTTCGACTTTGTCCACCCGGCCCAGTTGACGGTAGCCATCGACCAGTGACAGGAAGACTTCGGGCCTGGTGCTGCTGTTGGTGAGCAAGACTTCCAGAGCGTCCACGGCTTGATTGCTCTGGCCGGCCGAGAAGTACGCCGAGGCCAGGTCGAAGACGGCCTTGGCGTCGGCATTGGGTCCGGAAGCCCTGGCTTTGGTCTGGGCGTTGGCGGTCGGTGCAGCTCCCTTTTGGATGCCTTCGAGTTGCTCGACGAGGTTGCGGATCCCGAGGTTGTCGGCATCGAAGATCTCACAGGTCTTGGCCACCGCGAGCGCGTCGTCGTAGCGGCCGATCGTGGCCAGCAATTGGGAGTAGTTGAAGACGGTCTCCGGGCTGTACGGGCAGAAGGCGAAGGCCTGCTTCAGGGCGAACTCCGCCTCCTTGATCATCCGTTGCTGGACCTGCGGGCTCGCGGCGGGCGTGTTGATCCGCGACGTGTAAATGGATTTACCGATGGCGTTGCGCAGTTTGGAGAAAGCCTTCTGGGCGTTGTCATCGCGGACAAAGGCCGGGTCGCCCTTGAAACCGGTTAGGTCGCGTTGCAAGTAGGTCTTGAGCGCCCAGTCGCAGACTTCACGGGCCGGGGTTTCATAATTGATCCAATTGCCGATGAACCGCTCAGAATACTGGCTCCAGTATTCGTGGTCGCGACGGACCATGTCCTCGGTGATCTCTGGCACCGGGTTCCGCTCGATCTTCATAATGATGCCGTAGGGCGTGAGGTGCGGGTACATCCAGTCGAGCGGGAAGGATTCCTCGATGTAGAACTCGTGCGTGGGGTTCTTGTCGAAGATCACCTTGGTGAGCAGGCCATTGATTTGCATGACCGCCACCTGGCCCGAAACCGAGATGCGCCCGTCGGGCAGTGTGAATACCTGTTCACCGGGCTTCAGATTGTTGGGGTACCGCTTGGCCGCATCCATGGTGTATTCGGAGAAGGCCTTGCTCGCGTCTTCGGGGGTGGCCGAGAGGATTTCGCGGTCGGGATAGAGCCCGCCGGGGCTGGCGGTGAAGAGGCCAGGGTAGGCGCTTTCCAGCAGCAACCGGTTCAGGCGAATACGATTGGGCGTCGGTGGGTTCTGGACGGCGAAGGCCTGCACATGGGGCGTGAGTTTCACCGTGGCGAACCGGGCGGAGTCTTCGGCCAGCGAAGGGCCGCGCAGGAGTTGGTTCAATTTGTCGGCGACCGCCTGCGGAGTGGAGGCTGCTCCCAGTGAGGCCTTCAGGTGCTTGGACAGCGGATCGGTGCCCGCGGTGACCTTTGTGGTGAATGCGGCGAAGTCCTTGAAGTGGTCCGCCTTGAAGAGGGATTCACCGGCCCGGCGGTCTTCTTCAATGGAGGCTCCGAGACCCTGGACCACGCGATCGAGCGGTGCGAAGAGCGAGGCCATCGTGTTGGTTTTGCCTCGGGCCTCCGACTTCGTGTCGTTGAGCATGCCGAGGAAGAACGGCTTGTCGTATTGGTATTGGTCGGAGCGGTTGTAGTGGGCGCGGATGTAGTCCAGGTAGGTGTTATCGGCCAGGGCGTTCTGGGTGATAATGTACACGTCACGGCGGTCGAATCCGGGGTCCAGGCGGTGCTGGGGCGGGGTGAATGATTCGGCGAAGATCATGTACGTTGGGCAGAAGCGACCCGGATCGGTGCCGCCGTAGAGAACGGCATGCGGGGCCATGGCCGGGTAGAGGGCAACCCCGTTGGTGCCCTTCGGCGTCTTACCGTGGCCGGCGTCGCGGCCGGGCTCGAACATGTCATGACCGAACCAGTAGCCGAAGAGGTGGCCGCGTTGCTCGTTGTCACCCCAGTGCGAGAGAATCGAGTCGAAGGGGATGAGCGCGAAGATGACTAAAACCGGTGCGATGCGAAGCTTCTCACGGTTGAGAACCACCCATCCGGTGAATGCCACGGACAGAGTCAAACTCAAGGCCCCCGCCACCCGCAGAATGGTGAAGTTGGTACTTAGATAAATATCGACAAATTCGTACAGGTTGAAGGCGCAAGCCACGGCTCCGCCCACCCACATGAAGAAACGGGTGTTCCCCTTGTTGTATTGCGTTACCAGCAATGCTGCCACCAACGACAGGCCGTAGCCGACCGCCAGTGCAATGACGGTGTGGGAAGTGGTGAAGAAGACTTTCACCAACTCTTTGGCTGACTTGTCGATGCCGGGGTTGAGCAGAATGAGTAGTAGGACGGCCAGACACAGGTAGATCGCCGAGAGGCCGATGAGCCAGGCCCGTTCGCGGAGGCGCATCTTCTTGAGGAAGGCGAACGGAACCAATCCTACCAAGAGATTGGCCCAGTTAAATTCTTCTCGGGCCCCTTGGGCGTACATCCACAACTGGCGGAAGATCACTACCGGATCGGTACTGGGGTTGGTCTTTTCATACTGGCCCCGGGTAAAGGCATGGACGAAGCCCTCCCAAGTGCGCGGGTAACCCCAGTTCATGGGCGGGTTCGAGGCCGAGGCGATGGGCATGTACAAGTAGAAGGCGGCACCGACGGCGAAGGCCGCGCCGGCTAAAAGCACTACGTGAAGTTGGTCGCCGAGTTTGCCGGTCTCCGACGCGAGCCAAAGCATGGCGGCCAACGATCCAAGGCCGACCAAATTGTAGATCATGAAGACCGGCAAATTGCCCTCGAAGGTATGAATTTTGCCGGCGAAGTGGGCCAGCAAGCCCAGAAGCCAGATGATGGTGTTGCCGAGGAAAAAGTCCCGACCCAGACGCTTGTCAGCCGCCGCGATAGCCACCTCGATGCCCATGGCTGCCACGATTAGGGTCTGGTGATTGCAGAGGCACAGTCCGAAGAGGAAGAAGACCCAGTGCAGGTACCGGCGGCGGTCCGGTCGGTACATCCACATGAGCAACAAACAGAACATGCCCATGAGGTTGAGCACTGCCAAAGTATACACCTCGACAATCACGCCCTGGCTCCAAATGAACCCATTGAAGCCCAGCAGCGATCCGCCGACCCAGGCTGCCACGAAGGTGATGGCGTTTTCAGTGCGGCGCGGCAGGTCTTTGAACAGGTCGATGCCCTCGAGGATCAGGCTTGATCCGCGGGAGATGAGCAACGCGGTCAGGCCGGCCGAAAGCGCAGCGGCCACGGCCGAGGAAACCGCCACCCGCCAAGCAATGCTCGAGAACGGGAGGATTTTGGTGAAGAGCCAGGAGTAGATCGTCCACACCGGATAACCGGGAGGGTGGGGGACGCCCGCATACATCGAGCCCACAGCCAATTCACCGGAGTCTTCCAGCGTCAGGTCGGGAGCGACGGTGTACAGGTAACCGGCCATGACAAACAGCGTCACCAAGACAAAGGTCAGCCAGTCCATGGGACGAAATAATCGACCGTTGGATTCGGCCGTCGGCGCGTTGGGGGCGAACTGGGCCGAGGTGGGCTGTCTGGAAGAATGTGGGGTTTCCATTCGAAGGATCGAATCGGTGACCGTCCCGCTTGAGGAGCGATCCCCCCTGCAGACTGACCCGATAGGCTGTAATTGGAGCGGTGGGAGCTTGGGTTTGTCGACGCGAAATTGACCCCGATGGACGACTCGGTGTGTGCAATGGATCTCTCGAGACTCAGGCTTTGTGTGCCCAAGTTTGATTTTGTTCAGAAAAATCTTCTCTGGGCACGGGCCTTGGAATCGGCAAATGCTATTACTCCCAGTTGGGCTGGGAATAGACTTCCTCCATGCTGCAACCATTTGCCACATCCGGTGTTTCTGAGGACATGTCGATGTCCCAGCAGGGAGCCGTTCACAGGCAGCATCCTTGGATATACCGAAGAGCCGCCGTGGTGGCTGCTGGATTTCTTGCGGTCATGGCGTGCAATGTCCGGGCTGATAATGTCCGGGCTGAGGATTCGAAAGCCTCCGCTGATTCAGCGGCATCGACGTCGGCAGAGCCGATCGTGGAAGGGGTTTCCACCGGGCCCGAGGCATCGGTCGAGCCTGAGACAGCAGCGGAACCGGCTGCATTGGCTCATCGGTACGCCCGGATTCCCAAGCGCAACGCCTTCGGCATCAAACCGCCGGCGGCCCCGGCGCCGCCGCCTGAGCCCGAAAAGGAACCACCGAAGGATCGACCGGAGTTCTTCCTGACGGGTTTTACTAGCATTCGTGGCGAAAAGCGGGCCTTCGTGGCCTATCAGCCCAAAGGTAAGCCAATCCAGTATCCCAGAGCCCTGATCTTGGATGATGAAGTAAACGTCGCTGATGGCGTGCTGAAGTTGATGTCCATCAATTCAGTCGAAAAGACGGTGCTCATCGCCTTCAATGACGAAGAAATCCCCCTTAATTTCAAAGACAATGCCGTGAAGGTGCCGGGCTCCGGTGGCGCACCCGGTGGGGCCGCTCCAGGGGCTCCGGGTCTTCCTCCGAGTGCATTGCGGGGTAACCAACCCCCTCCGCCGATTATGAACCAGCCGGGCAACAACGCTGGCGCGATGAACGGTGGCTTCTTTCCTGGGGCGGTTCAGGGAGGCCAGATGCCCACGGTTATTGGACGGGGTG
>JBDKKQ010000093.1:0-52972 GCA_039796015.1 Verrucomicrobiota bacterium | reverse complement strand
ATGTCTTCGGAGTCATCCAACTCCAACTCGCCGACCCGCCGGCAATTCCGCACCAAGACCGTTCGACACCGATTGCTCTGGATGGCCGAATTGGGCAGCACGCAACCGATCTCGATGGCTCCGTCGCCCACGTAGCCAGTTTCTTCACGCAATTCCCGAAGGCCAGCAGCCACAGAATCGATCTCGCCTGGGTCCATGATGCCGCCAGGAACTTCTAATTCCACCGCCGCAACGCCATGCCGGAACTGCTCTACCAAAATCAGTTCATTCTCTGCGGTAATGGCGATGACATTCACCCAATCCGAACAATCCATTACGTAGAAGTCGCGCTCCACCCCATTGCGCGGGCTGCGACGCCTCACCGAACGGAGTTGGAAAATACGAAAATCGCCCAAGGAGTGGGTTCCCAAATCCGGCCACGAGCGGATCTCACTGCTGGAATCTCCAGGACTCATGCCAGCGGATCAGTCGTTGACGCCTGGGACTGTGCAGCCCAACCGCCAGCCATCGCCCGCAACAAGTGGCCAAGCGCCTCCTCGTAGGAACGCCCCTTAGCCTCAGACAATTGGCCAGCGCGTCGATGGAGTTGCAGGGCCATCTCTGGGCATTTGTCGGGCGGGCACCCGAACCCCTGAAGGATCGTGGTGATGGCGGTGAGAGTTTCAGCTTCCACAAAAAAGAAAAACGGCGGCAAGGAGTGACCCCAGCCGCCGCAAAGTATTCCGAAAGGCTAAGACTACTTCAAGGTGGCGCGATCCACGATCTGGATGCTCTCCACGCCCTGACGCTTGTCCGGACGATCCTGGGAGCCAACCTTAGTGGTGGCCAACTTCTCCAGCACGTCGTCGCCCTGGATGAGCTTGCCGAAGGCCGTGTACTGACGATCCAAGAAGCTCGGGTCGCCGTGGCAGATGAAGAACTGGCTGCCTGCAGAATCCGGATCCTGGGACCGGGCCATAGAGATCACACCCCGCTTGTGGGAGCGCTCGTTGAACTCGGCCTTGATCTTGTAGCCCGGGTCGCCGGTGCCCCAGCGGTTTTGCTTGGTATCGTCCTTGGTTAGCGGATCGCCGCCCTGGACCATGAAGCCCTTGATGATCCGGTGGAACGCGGTGCCATCGTAGAAGCCCTTCTTGGCCAGGGTTTTGAAATTCTCGACGGTCTTCGGGGCCACATCAGGCCAGAACTCGATGACCATGTCGCCGGCAACGGTCTTGATGACGGCGACCTCGTTGGTGGTGTTGCTCACTGGGGTTTCTTTTTTGTCAGTTTTGGTGGGAGCCTTGTCTTCGGCAGACACGGCGAGGCCGCAGAGAAGCGCGGCGGCCAGCGCGAAAAGGACTCGTTTCATGCTTCGCACAATGAACAACACGTCGGGCAGTCTGTCACGCCGAGAAACGCGACACCGTGGCCTCGGGCCTGGAATTCATCGGGCCGCCACGAGGAGCGCGGATCCCAGCGCCATGATGCAGGCTCCAGCCAGCCGGCGAGCAAACTGAGTCTCACCAAAAAAGGCCCATCCCAAGAATACGCTCAGCACCGCGGACAACTGGAAGAACGACAATGCGATCCCTGTCGGCAGCTGATCGAGGACGACAAAGGTGCTGGCTTGCATCAGCCCCGTCGTCAACGCGAGCGCCAACCCAGCCGACAAACTACCCAGGGCCACGGTCCCGGCTTGGGGACAGGCTGCGCGGGCTTTCCAAGCGAACGGGGCAGCCACCAGAAAACCCAACAGCACCCATCCGGCAAAGGCCCGTACCGGATCAGAAACTGCCAACGCCCGTTTCAATGTCACGGCCTCGGCCGCCGAAAATACCAGGGCCAGAAAACGTAGCTGGACACCACGATCCAGAAACAGCTCCCACGGACGCCCCTTCCTACCTCCCGTTCCCCCCAGGAGAAGACTGCCCAAAAACACCAATCCCATGCCCACCCATTGCCAACCCTCAGGCCGTTCCCCCAGCAAGAACCAACCAGGAACGAGGCTCACCCAGGGCTTGTAGGCGTTGATGGGACCCAACAGGGACAGGTCCGAGCGCCGGACAGCCTCAATGATGAGCCAATTGGCCGCCACGGCCAGGGCGGCCGACAGCAAGCTCCACAACCAAAAGACCCAACTCAGCGAATCGCCGGCCCGAAGCAAAATCACCATAGCCACCGGACCGAGCACCCCATGCGTGAAGGCCAGCAGGACCGGCGCCGGCCATCCTCCTCCGGCCAAGGCCTTTTGGAGGGCGTTTGAGCACGGGTTGGAAATCACCCGGAGAGCGATTACCAGCCAGGGCGTCAGACCGGGAGCTCCCATGGTGCGGGATTTAGAGCGGAAGGCAGAGAGGTGCTTCTTTAGCCCCGATAAATTCAGCCCCGGTAAATCACCATCACCCCGAAGTCGGCCAGGAGCTTCTGGGTGGCGATATCGAGGTAGCTGTAGTTAATGGGGGTTATGCTCACGAGGGCTTGATCGCCGATCTTGTTGAGAAAGTCCGAAACCACTTCGTCGAACGTGTCCTTACCGACTTCCTTGCAGTCGGAATGACGGATGGTCTTCACCCGCATCCCCGGCTTTGACTCCTTGGCCGCCAGTTCCAGCGACTTGTTGGGCTTTTGGATGAGGGACTCGATCGGTTTCTGGGAGGCCGGAACCGCCATGCGTTTTTCATCACGCGGTGACGGAGTCGGGCCAGCGGTCCCCGTCAAAGCCGTCTGGTTCGGTACGGCTGCCGCAGTCGGCACGGTCACCGATTTTTGGCAGGTCGGGCAGTCGAATTGCTGACCGGCGGCGTCTTGGTCGACCTCGAGACTGAGGCCGCAATGGGGGCAGTTGAAAACAATGTCCATGAATCACTCAAACGTTCGGGAAAGCTGCTTCAGTCGGGAAGCCAAGGGTGAGTTGGCCGGCGTTCGTGCCTTCACCGCGGCGTAAAGCCGACGGGCCTCGGCCGGGTTGTTGCGGACTAGCATTTGCGCGTAGTCCAATTGGATAGCCGATAATCGGGGCTCGGGAACCCATGCCCCATTCTGGTTGAGCCATTGACGGAGCGCCTGCGGACCGGCCTGCGTGGCGCTCGCCAACGAGGCCTCCAACGGCGGTGACAGGGCGGGCAGGGATTCATCGCCCACCACTGGGGCAGCGTTCTCACGGGCCTGTTCTCGGGCCTGCCCGTCCGAGGGAATCGAACGGTAGACCAGCGAGATCCGGTAAACACCGAATCCCACCGTGGCCACCAACAAAAATAGCAGCACGAATTTCATGGAGCACACCCTTCATCACCCACCCCCAAGATCCGCCGCTTACTCCCCGGGAATTCTCTGAATCCGAGCCCCAAGCTTCTGGAGTTTCAGCTCCATACGCTCATAGCCGCGATCCAAATGATAGACTCGGTGAACTTGAGTGCTGCCCTTGGCTGCAAGCCCAGCGATGACCAGCGCCGCCGACGCCCGAAGATCAGAGGCCATGACCGGAGCACCACTCAGAGGTCGCCCTCCTTTGACGATGGCACTGGGGCCCTCGATGGCAATATCTGCACCCAGACGCATGAGTTCTGAGGCATGCATGAATCGGGACTCGAAGATGCGCTCGGTAATAATGCTCGTCCCCGGAGCCTGACAGGCCAAGGCCATTAGTTGGGCCTGCATGTCGGTGGGGAAGCCGCTGTACGGCATGGTGGTGATGTCGATGGGCTTGATGGAACCCGTACCCCGGACCGTCAACATTCCAGCCCCCCGGCGAATCTCCGCACCGGCCTCTTGGAGCTTGTCCAGGACTGCTCCGAGGTGATCGGCGCGGGCCCCGCGCAAAATAACTTCACCGCCCGTCGCCGCAGCCACGGCCGCGAAGGTGCCGGCCTCGATACGGTCGGCGATGACTTCGTGATCGGCACCGTGTAGCTCCTTCACCCCGTGGATGGTGATCGTAGGACTGCCCGCGCCGGTAATCTTCGCCCCCATGGAAATGAGGAAGTCGGCCAGATCCACCACTTCGGGCTCGCAGGCGGCACTCTCGATGACGGTGATGCCGACAGCCAGTGTGGCGGCCATCATCAAGTTGGCTGTTCCTAAAACCGTGGGACCCACGCGACCGCCGAGGAAGATCATCTGACCTTCCAAACGCGAGGCATGCACCCGCACATAGCCGGCTTCCACCTCAACCTGAGCACCCAGACCCCGCAACCCCTTGAGGTGCAAGTCGATGGGGCGCGTGCCGATCACGCAACCGCCCGGCAACGACACCACGGCCTCCTTCAGGCGTGCCAAAAGAGGCCCAAGAATGCAGATCGATCCCCGCATCTTGCGGATCAATTCGTAATCACCGCGGCCGGAGATGTTCGCGGCTCGAATGGTCAAAGTGCTACCGTCCTGAGTCACCTCGGCTCCGAGGGACTGAAGGATCTTAAGCATGAAACCAACGTCGCTCAGGTCGGGCACCCGACGGATGATGCAGGTTTCAGAGGTGAGCAACGTTGCCGCAAGAATGGGCAGCACAGCGTTCTTCGAGCCGCTGATGGTCACTTCTCCGTTCAGGGGGAGTCCGCCTTCGATCAAAAAACTATCCATGGATTGAGGAACCGGAGATGCCCGCGTGGGTTGGTGGATTCAGATCGCACGGGCGGCCGATGGGTAGACGATGAGAATCCGCTCGCGCTCGCTCAAGTCTTTCTCTGCTGAAATCTCGCCCCAACCCTCTTCGGTAAAGAGCCGGATCAGGGCCGGCGCCTGCCCGTCCCCGAACTCCAACAGGAGACAGCCCGAGGCGCTCAACCACTGCTGACCCAACTTGGCTAGGATGCGGTAGAACTCCAAACCATCGGCCCCACCGTCCAAGGCCAGTCGGGGATCGTGGTCGCGCACCTCGGGATCCAATCGGGAGATTTCGTCGGTGGGAATGTACGGGGGGTTGGACACGATCAGGTCCAAATTCTGGAACTCAGTCGCGCCAAGACTCCTCAGGTCGCGATGTAAAAAATCAATGTCGTTGAATCCAAGCCGGGCCGCATTGGATCGGGCGATTCGCAAAGCCGCTTCCGATACATCGATCGCTTGGACGGATACCCCTGGAATGCCGGCCAGGGCCATCGCCAGGCAACCAGATCCCGTGCCGATATCGAGGGCCTTCAAGGCGCGACCCGCAATGCCACCGGCCCGCTGTCGAAGCCAATCCCGAGCCTTCAAGGCCAGTACCTCGGTCTCGGGCCTTGGCACCAGAACATCACCGGAGACTTCAATCTCCCATTCGAGAAACGGAGCCGTGCCCAAGATGTGTTGCAGCGGTTCCCGCTGGCAGCGGCGTTGCACCCAAGTCTCCAACTGTTGGCGGTGCTCGCGAGAAACCAATACGTCACCCCGCAAACGCAACTGAACCGGACTGGAACCGGTCAATTGCCACAGCATCCAGCACGCCTCGATTTCTCCGGACTCGATGCCGGCAGATTGAAGCGTCTGGGTGATCCACGACAAGGTGTCCCGAACGGTCATACGAGTAGAAACTCGCCCCCACCCTGCCCCCTGTCGAGGCAATCGCCGACCGACTCGCAACACCTCCGACAAGCTCCCTAGGTGGGGAGAGATCTTTCTGAAAGCGCCAGGCCCAGGCCCAAACTGCGGTCGCTAGTCTCCAGGGTTTCCAGCGCCCTCAGACGGACCGCTCGGAGATCGGTCCCTACCTCGGAGGTTATTGGGCTACAGCCAGGAGTCCTACCACAAACTCAGCCTTACCCGGGAACCTCCGAGGTGGGGAGACCTCTCTGAAAGCGCCAACGTCCGCAGAAATGGACCACCGCAGACATGGACCGCTCGGAGATCGGTCCTTTCCAGGGAGCTCGATGGATCCATCGGTATCCCGTCTCTTAGCCGGTGTCACCCTTTGGGGGGCAACGACCTCATGCCCCTCCGCCACGCCAATCCCCCAGTGGATCAAAAGTTTTGAGGCAACAGGCTGAGATCTTTATGGCCGTTCGACGCGTGCCTTTCAGCCAGAAGCAGCCCACGTTTTTTTCGTGCGCCGATACCTCCGCGATCTTCTCTCCCTGATTCTCTTCGCAGTTGTTCTCGTACTGCGGTCCGGGGCCGAGGCGCCTCCTACTCCCCCGCCAACCTCGGTGTTCTCGGTCGCTGAGATCCTGCGGCAAGACGGAGCAGGATTGCCTACAATTTGGGGGCGCGAAGACGGCTGGGAAGCACCTGCCTGGTACCGGATGTCGGTGCCGGCCGATGGGGCGGCCAAAACTGAACAACGACTGCAAGAGGCCCTCGAGGCCCTTCCCCATCTGTTTTTGAACCTGAAGAACGAAGATCTTTATGGCGAGGAGCGGGGGCTCTACCGGCATACCCAAGAATCCGGGGACGCCTGGGAACGGCCGGTCCAACTCACCTTTCGGACTTCCCCCCGCGGCCCGGGTTTTCAAGTTCAGGCCGGTCTGAGGATTCAGGGGGGATGGAATCGCCGTCCCAAGGAATCACCGAAGCATTCCTTCCGGGTCGTCTTCCGTTCCCGCTATGGGCTGCCGTCCCTCAAAAACGCATTGTTCCCCGGGCAAGAGGGGAGCCTTGATCAGTTCATTCTCCGCGCCGGCAACAATCACTCCTGGCTGCACTGGGACGGAAAAGAACGTCGGAGCGCCGACTACCTGCGAGACCCTTGGATGCGGGCGACCTATTCCGTGATGGGTCATTCAGCCTCCCGCAGCCGCCCCGTGCATTTGCATCTCAATGGCCTCTATTGGGGCATCTACGATTTGTGCGAACGCCCGGACGCTGGCTTCGCAGCCCGGACCTGGGGCGGGCGAAGCGTCGATTACGATGCACGCAACGCCGACAAGGTGCTCTCCGGCGACACCATCGCCTGGGATCGGTTGATGCGGTTGATCAACGCAGGCATTACCAATGAGGTGACTGAGAAGGCCCTCCGCGCCGAGTTAGATGTACCTGCCTTCATTGATTTCATGCTGCTGAACCTGTACGGCGCCAACGGCGATTGGGACCGCTCATCCAATTGGTACGCGGCCCGACGTCGGAATCCTCCGGGTCTATGGCAGTTTCTAGTTTGGGACGGGGAGCGAACCCTCGAAGACCCTCAGGACAATCGCCTGAAGGACGACGACGACCAATCGCCGACCCGCATTTTTCAAAAGCTCCGCCAGTCTCCGAACTTCTGCCGTGAGTTCGCAACCCGAGCCAGAAAGCACATGGCCCCGGGGGCCGCTCTTTCGGCCGACGCCGCGGCCGCCCGATACCGCTCGATGGCCAAACATTTGGAACCGGCCTTATTTGCGGAGGCCCTGCGGTGGGGCGATTACCGGAACCGAATTCATCGCTACAAGGAGGGATCCTTCGAAACCTACACGGTCGAGGGGCATTGGAAGCCGGAGGTCGAACGCATCGTCCAGCGGTATTTCCCGGCGCGTGTGGAGGCCTTCAAGGCGCAACTCCGCGAGGCCGGACTTTACGAACCCTAACAGGCCCAGCCGCAGGACCCCTCCCCATTTTCAGACAGGCTCTAAGACCGGGATCGGCTTCACGGCCCCTCCCCAGTCTCAAGAACAAACCAAGGGCCTTGGCCTGCTGCAAACGATTGAGGCCGTGCGATCCGTTTAAAACGGCCCGCACGGCCCCGATGCTTTCCAAACAAACCTCCGATTAGTCCTCGCTGAAGAGGTACTCGAGGTCGTCCTTCGACAGGTTGCTGGCGAACCCTTCCTCGCCGAGCACGTCGGCGATGGTGGCCGACTTGCGCTGCTGGAGGTCCCAGATTTTTTCCTCCACGGTACCCGGAGTGATCAACCGATAGGCCATCACGGTCTGAGTCTGACCGATGCGGTGCGAGCGGTCGATGGCCTGCGCCTCGACGGCCGGGTTCCACCACGGATCGTACAACACCACATAACTGGCGTTGGTGAGGTTCAGCCCCGTGCCCGCCGCGCGGAGCGACAAGAGGAACACGCAGGGATCCGGATCGGCTTGGAAGGCATTGACCACCTCCATACGCGCCTTGGTCTCGCCGGTCAGGATGTGAGTCTTGATCCCCCGCTCACGGCAGGCGGCCTCGAGGAGCTTCAGCATCTCCACGAACTGGGAGAAGAGCAGGATCTTGTTGCCGGAAGCCAAGATGGGCTCGAGCAGCTCGAAGAGCGTCTCGGTCTTGCCCGAAACGCAGTCGTTGCCGACGAGCCTTGGATGGCAGCAGATCTGGCGCAGGCGGGTGAGCGCCGCCAAGACGTGCATCTTGGACTTGGCCACACCCTTCTCCTGCATGGTCTTCATAACCTGCTCGCGGCTGCGGCGCAGCTCGGCCAGGTACAGCTTGCGCTGATCGTCGTCCAATTCGCAGTCGCGGCGCTCCTCGATGCGGTCGGGTAGGTCTTTAGCCACCTGCTTCTTAAGGCGGCGCAGCATGATCGGGCGTAGCTTGGCACTCAGGCGACGGCGCTTGGCTGAGCCATCCCATTCGGGGCCATCACCCTTGGCCTCGTAGACTTCATTGAAGTTCTGCTGGTTGCCCAAGTATCCCGGCTGCGAGAAGTCGACGATCGACCAGAGGTCGAGCATGCGGTTTTCCAGCGGAGTACCCGTGAGTGCCAAACGGTGATCGGCCTCGATTTCCTTCACAGCAACCGTCACCTGAGCCGTCGGGTTCTTGATGAATTGAGCCTCGTCGAGTACCAGGGCGCGGAAGTGGAACTTGCCCAACTCTTCCAAGTCTCGGCGGAGGATGGCGTAGTTGGTGACCACGATATCGGCGTCGGGGATTTGCTTGCGCAAATTGTGTCGCTGCTGGCCCGACTGAAGCACCAGCACCTTAAGGTTCGGGGCAAACTTCTCGGCCTCACGACGCCAGTTGTGCAGTACCGAGGCCGGACACAGGACCAACGACGGTTTTTTGTCTTTTTTAGCGGCATTCTCATGCAGCCAGGTGAGCCAAGCCAAGGTTTGGAGGGTTTTACCCAAGCCCATGTCGTCCGCCAGAATACCACCCAGACGAAGCCGGGTGAGGTTGGCCAAAAAGTTGAACCCCTCCTGCTGATAAGGTCGCAGCTCGGCGCAAATACTTGCCGGCAATTTCGTCTCGGGCACCCCCTTGAAATTGGCCAACTTGGCCCGCAATTCGGCAACCACCTTGTTGGCTCCAAGGGCATCCAAGGTTGTTTCATCCAACTGAGTCGCGTGGACCAAGGACGTTTTCTGGGCGTCCGCCGAGAGCCCTTCGAGTCCCAGAGTGGCTGCCATCTCATGAGCCTTGCGGTTGGCGTCGATGTCCAACTCCACCCAGCCGCCGTCGGGCAGCTTGACGAAGCGCGAGGTGGCCGCGGCCAGTCGTTCCAAGTCAGCCTTAGAGAGCTTCATGCCCTCGGCCTCCCATTCGGCGCTCACCGACAACCAGTCGATACCGGAACCCTTGAGCACCAGCTTGGGCTTCACGAGTCGCCGGTTCAGGAAGAGTCGCTGGAAGCTGGGGTTGCCCAAGTAGTCGGCCTCCTTGGGGCGGTCGAACCACGCCGTGGCCAACTGAGAAAGGCAGTTCTCATTGGCATCGAGCACCCAAAGACCTGGCTCTGGAGTAAACCAATCGGCCTGCTGTAGCCAATGGATCGCCGGCAGCAGCCGAACATCGTCGAGGAGTTCCGGACGGTTCTCGGTTCCCTGGCGCTCCACCACCCGAGTCCATTCGTGGCCGTTCCATTGCCACTCGGAAGCGTCCTTTTCACTGATGGCTAAGAGACGGACACGGACCACCTCGTCGGCGAGTTCGAAGGTGAACTGAGGGCGGGCCGAGTGGGTCTCGCACAACTCGCTCCAGTTGGCGTTGGGTTGCTCCTTGGCCTGAGTGCGGCGCAATTCGGTGAGCAGGCGCTGAGATAACCGCTTCACCGGCACCACCGGACGCTGAGCCCATGGGCCCAGCAGTGTGGCCGGAGGCGCATGGCGCAAGACGAAGAACTCGTTGCCCACCAACACGAGCGGAGGCTCTCCGACAAAGAACTGACATTCCGGCAAGGGCTGGTTCACCCCATTGGGCAATGACAGCACGTGAGTAAAACTCATCTCGCCTTCAATGGTCTCCAGTCGCGGCTTCAATTCGGCCACCCGTCCCACAAAATCAATGTTGGTCGCCTTACCCAGCAGCTCGAGCCGCAGTCCGTGGCCCCACTTGGCAAGCCAGGTCAGCAAGTCTGGGCCGTCGAGTAGCATAACCTCCCCTTCGGGCACCTTCTCCGACCAGTGCCCATGCAACCAGTCGATCACCTGCCAGTCTTCGGCCGGGAAGAGTTCGGCTTCGTGAGCCGCACGAGTGCGCAGGTCGCACAGGTCCGAAACAAAGCGCTCTTTCTCGCCGGAGCGGGAACGGAACAAAAAGAAATGGACGGCCAGACGCCACTGATTGGAGTTCTCGTCTTCCCGCTTCGGCTCACAAACGACCCGCAGGGCCGCACGCGGCGAGTCCAGATGCGTGTGGTTGGGAGGGAAGAGCCAGTTCTCCAACTCCTGAACGAAGCCGGTCTCCTTCTCAGTCTGTTCGACGGCCGCAAACTTTTCGAAGTTGGCGTACTGGAGCAATTCGGTCGGCAACGACCGATTGTTTCGCAGGAACAGCATGGCCACTTCCTCCAGACGGGGTTTGCCCGTCGAAGATTGCATCCGCGGCCACCATTCCGACTGACCGAAGTCCTTGCGGCTCAGGGAGAGCTTCTCGAGATAGTCATCCAGCAGCAGGAAGGCCCTCTGAGGATCCATGCAGGTGGCAAAGAGCTTCAGCACGCTCTCCCGCTCGGAGACCTTCTCCTTGGAGTCGGCCAGTTCGCGACGCAAGTCCGCGAAAGAGCCGTAGGTCGTGTTGAGCACCTTGTGGTGCGCGTCATATTTGGAACTGGCCGCCGATTTGATCGCAGGGCCCGCCTTCCTTACTATTCTCGCCATGTGTTTTTCCGGAGTCGCGCCGGATCGGATCCGTCACGTCCATCAGGTTGTCCACAACAGACGCCTTTGCGGTCAATAGGAATCCCATTCAGCGAAAAAGCTCATGAATCGCCGCCTTGACTATGAATGCCCCCTTCCTGGGTTTGCAGCACGGATCCAGCCCGTTACGGACCGCTTCGAGATGGGATTGTCAACAGAACCTCGTAAAGGTTTGCCTCAGACTCAAGGACGGAGGCCAATCCGATGCCATCGGTCGAGAGTCCGGGGCAACTCTTGGCGAGCGCCACCGAGGCGTACCCACTCCGCCTTGAGGACCTCGGAACCATGCCCCAACCCGAAGTGGGCCTCGGTATCTGACTGGGATCGGTAGCCGTCTCCGTTGACCCACCAATGACGCCGGATGCCCTCCCGGGTGGTTACTTCCAGGTGGGAACCCGGAGCCGGAGCGTTCAGCCGATACCCGATCCAGTGTCCGTCGTTGACGGAACGATTGCGGAAGATCAGGAGCCTCTGGCGAGTCACTGGCCATTGTTCGTAAGTCGTTAAGGCCAGATCCATCCGCCCGTCTTCGTCAAAATCGCCGGCCACCACATTGCGGCAATCCTCGGTCACTGCCACCCCAAGGATCCAAGCATTCTCGACGAAGGAGTCCCTGACCGTCTGGGTGAACAGTCGGTTGGCTTGCCACCCACCGTAGGACTGCCGGGCGGCCCGACGGCGCTCATTGGCCTGCATGAAGTAAAGCTGCGACGCCGGATCGGGAGTTGATCCGCCGACGTAGATATCGTGCTGCCAGAACTGACGCTCGAACTCAGATCGGCTTTCGAAGGTCTCATGTCCATTGACCAAATGAAGGTCGTCTCGACCGTCGTTGTTCCAATCCAACACCGCAGCCCCCCACGCCCAACCGGCCCGACGCAAGTCCTCAGAGAGTGGACTCAATTCCATGCCGCGACTTCTGGAACCGACGAAGAGCCGATTGCCATAAGTCATGGCCCCTCGATGCACTGTGTGTCCGGGAAACTCGGGCCGACCCAGTCCCAAGGCCTCCAGTTGCGAAGCCACCGGGGAGTCCATCCCCACCATGAGGAGATCAGGCAACGCGTCGTGATTGGCGTCCCAGACTACATGGGCCATTCCGAAGGCATGCCGCGCCAGGCCAAGTTCGGGAGTCAGGTCGGTGAAATGACCCCGCCCGTCGTTGCGATAAAGATCTAGGCCCGCGAAGTCGCTCACGTTGACGAGGTCCAAGTCGCCATCGCTATCGAAGTCCAACCACGAGGCACTGTAGGTGCGCCGATGACGCTTTGGAGCCAAACCAGAGGCCTCGGTGATGTCCAACCACTGGGTACCGTCATTGCGCAACAAGTAGGAAGGGAATCCATCGTTGGCATCGTAGTACGGTGTGGGGAACTGGCCGTTGACGAACGGCAACCGGTATTGGGTGACCCACAAATCGAGGTCCCCGTCGCCATCGATGTCACCAGCGGTGATGGACTGCGGATGCCTGAGCTTGGCCGGGGCCACCCAGGCCTGACGCCACCCATCACGGTGCCGAACCTGAATTCCGGAGGCATTGGCGACCACCACCTCATTGGTTCCGTCTCCGTCCAAATCGGCCAGAACGATAGCTTTTACTTGGGCGGGCGGCCCCATGTCCGCCGTCTCCCAGCGCCACCCTTCCCCAACCCGGACGGCCGTCACCCCCGCACCTGCCAAATGCAATTGAACTCCCCGCTCCGTGGTCTCCTTCAGCAGTGGGTCGGTGAAAAGCCCAACGCCATTGGTCGGAATCAAGAGGTCGGCCCAGGGCTCGAAAACCGTTGCACCGCTCTGGACCGTCGGGGTCTGGCTGAGGTGGTAATTGCGAAGTCGAGGTGTCTCACCGTCGGACCAATCCGACTCTACCCGGAATCGCGCGGTCCAAATCACTCGCGAGGAGTTCCTGTCGGCGGGTGCTTCAAGGACAACCTCCGACTCCAAGTCGGCCAGAAATCCCGCCGTGAGTCCCTCGGTCTGCGGATTGGGACGGACCCGCATCAATCGGACCTGCATCCAACGCAGAGAGTAACCCGCCGGTGCGGAAATCTGCTGAGCCAGATTGGGCAGCACTCCGGCGTCGAGACTGCGGGCTCCCATCGCTCGCTCCACCCCCAAGACCAATTCTTGCTCGAGGCGGATCGCCGGCTGGGTCGGTGACCAAACTTCACGATCGGCCAACTCTTCTGCCTCACGAAGGGACATGAACTTGCGCGCTGCCGCCTCGGCCTGGGCGTCCTGCTGCCGAACCATCGCTGTGGACGCAGGGCCGCGTCGCCAAACAGCGAGCGCCCCCACCGACAGCAACACTGCCAACAAGATCACCGTCCTCCGGGTCATAGGGCTTACCAACAAAAAAGGGCGCCCGGGTTCTCCGGACGCCCGACTTCTAAGAAGACCAAAAACAAGACCTCAGCGGCCGTTGATAATCCGCGATAAATTGGCCCAAGCTTCCCGGGCGGTCGGATCGGAATTCGAGGCCGCCATCAACTCATCCTGCAATTGCAGCATGCGGGTCCGCTTGTCGTCGGGCAATGGGCGCATGGCGCGGATACGGGCCACTTCAGCCACTACAGCATCCCAGTTGCGCTTAGCCTCGGGAGCCGGAGCCGCCTCGGCGGGCGCTGAGGCAACAGCCGGAGTGGTCTCGGTAGCAGCCGGTGCCTCGGCAGCCGGTGCGGAAGCTGAGTCGTCCTGATCCTTTTTTGAGCAGGCGGTCACCAACCCCAACGACAACAGCAATAGCAGGCAGTATTCGTGTTTCATGGCATTCGAATGATAACGAAGGCTCTTGGACGATCAATTCTTGTAGGCCGGTCCAATCCAAACGTGATTGTTGTCGTCTTTCTGGGGCATGGCCTTCAGACCTGCAGGCATGCCTTGAGGGGTCCCGCCTCCCATGATGGTGAAGTCGTTGAACCGGATGAAGCTGGCGCTGCCATCCATGCGGCCAATGGACGACTGACCACCCCAATTTTGATTGAGGATGCCGCGTTTGTAGGCCGAAGCGCGGTGGCGCTGCGAGATGCCTTCGGTCGGTTGGTTACCTGCGTCATTGAAGAGGAAGGGATCACCCTCGGCCGTCTCCCAGAACAGGATGTCGAGAGGGCGGAAGGCCGACTGTTTGCGAGCCTTGCCTTCGGCCATGTTGGGCAACGCACCCAAATCAATGATGCAGCCGTTGAAGGTGTAGCTGGTGATTTTGACGCTGCGGCCAGCCCATTCGTTCTTCTTAGAACCAGCGACTTCAGTGAGATCTTTGGGGCAGAAGAGCACCTTCGGGGTGGTGAGGAATCGTCCCAACTGCCCCATCATGAAGAAAGGCTGCTGCGCCAGGGACTTGGAACCAGCGCTCAGCGGCATCTTATTGTCGCCTGCGCCATCGGGAATCGTTGCCGGCACGGCCTGGCCCGGAGTCTGGGACGGGGCACTCCCGTCATTGACGGCCGAATAGGCCCAACCGGTCTTGCAACCGGTGAGACCCCAGGTCGGACCCGGCAGGTCGTCTTGGTTGTCGGTCGCGAACATATGGCTGCTGAGCATGATCTGCTTGCAACCACTCAAGTCGATGGTCGACAAGGCCTTGTCTTTTGCCTTGGACAAGGCCGGCAGCAACATTCCGGCAAGAATGGCGATGATGGCGATGACCACCAACAATTCGATGAGGGTGAAACCGTCGCGCTGGTTGCGCTCACGACGAGTCAGAGATGCAGGATAGGGATTCATGCAAAAAGGTTTGTTGAACGACAGTATATGGGGCTGCGCGAGATGAAGCGATCCGAGAGAAGAATCGTCAACGCTCGAATTATGGATAGAGCACCCGTTGCCCGGGAAAGCGTCAAAACTTCAGATTCGTGCAGCAGCTTCCATCGGGGGCACCGACCATTTTCCGTTAGAATCCTTCATCACCGGAGCAAAACAGCGAGGCACCGATGACCAGACGGCTCCGCAGAAGTCATCCAAGCACGCAAAGATTACCCTCCCCGGCCGACCACCACCAGTTGAGATCCGGCTCCGGAAAACCGTCCCCAGGCCGAGAAGTTTCCTGTCCCTCCAAAGCGGCCGTTCCCTCGACACCGAGGACGGCCTTGGCAAGGCCCTCGAAGGCCTGCAGATGACCTTCGACTCGGCGACGCGCGTAGCCTTCGGCGGTACCCATACGGATTAGGAAAGGCCAGTCACTGGCTTGGGCTAGTAGCAATTCCCTGCCCGCTTGCCGCGCCCATCCCTCGAGGCACCCACCCCGAGGATTACCGGATTCAGCGGCGATAATGGCCGTACGAGCCACCGAAACCATCCTTACACCAGCTGAGCGCAGTCGTGGCTGAAGGTCCGCGTTCGATGGGTGAAGCCACACCCCCAGGTGCCCACCAGCACCCCAACTCGACTCGGCAGGCTGCGACACCCATGCCTCGGTACTATCGCCGGAAGCCCCCGACAAAGTCTGTGGCCCAATACCGAAGCGCGAAGCCTGACGCATCACACCATCCAGAAACTCCGGTCCCTCGAACCACCAGTGGCCAAAGAGTTCGGCATCGTAAGGGGCCACGATAACCGGTGTTCGAGTTAGTCCAGCCCGGGCTTGTCGGAGTTGGTGCTGCCTCTGCGACAAGAAATGAGTCACCTGTTCTTCAACGGCCTGCATCGCCTCGGACCGATTGTAGAGCAACTTGTCGACGCCACCGCCGGTGACTCGATGGTACTTGAGTCCACTGGGGTAGCGGACCCCAGCTGCCGGGAGAAACCGCGATACGGATTCCCACTCCGCCTCATCGGCCAAATCACGGTGAAATTCCCGGTATCGAGGGTCCCCAGGATATCCGCCCTGGCGGCTCCAAACCTGTCGAGCACTCAGAGGATCGCGCCCGAAAACCGTGATTCCCCCCGGGCTACGAACTGGCAGAAAAATCGCAGAGGGCGCCGGAGGCGAACCCTTCAGGAGTCCATGAGTCTCTACGATGCTGTGGCGGACTCCCACCGCCAACAAATGTGGCTCCAACGCGGGAGACCAGGCGCACTCCGGGAGCCAAAGCCCCTGTGGACAATGGCCGAATCGGCGCTCGTGTTCCCTCAGTCCCAGACGCAATTGAGCCCGAAGGCTCCCCAGTTCAATGGTCAGCAGCGGCAGGATGGGGTGCGTGGCCGGGCCTGCCAGCAGTTCCAGCCTTCCCGTCTGCGCCCAGGCGGCAAAGGCTCCCACCAGGTCCCCTCCGCAAGCCAACCACTCTTCCCAAACTTGGTCGTAAAACGCGCGGTGAAACTGGGCCACCGCCTGCAGTTCGGGAATGAGGATCGTGCGCTCGCATTCCATCCGCGCCAGATCACGACGCTCGGCCAAATACCGTTGACTCCGGAAACGCAGCAACGGGTCGGCCCACATGGCAGCCAGGGTCGGCGTGATCCCGAGGCTGAACTTCCAATCCACATCATCGCGGGCCCAACCCCGGATGAGTCTCAAGAGCGGCAGGTAGCACTCGGCCACCGCCTCAAACAGCCAGTACTCCTCCAAGAACCGGTCCTGATCGGCATGTCGCACCCACGGAAGGTGAGCGTGCAGCACGAGGGCGAGAGACCCGATCACCGGTGGTTCACTCACGGAATGGCATCCGGAAGTGGAAGTCCAAAGATCGGTGGATGTGAGCCCACCCCGCCGCGGACCTCTGTCTGTCGGGCCAAAGTGAGAACAGCCTGCCGGACATCCATCCCCTGCGGACCCACCGCCTGCATCGGCACCTCAAATCGACCGTCCGGCAATGCACAACGGAAGGTGAAGGATCCGTCCGAACGCAAATCAACCGGGCGGCCAAAAATCGTCACACGAGACCCAGGTCGTGTGCTGCCAAAGAGAACCACCTCAGCATTAACGCGAAACTCAAAGTCCTCTGAAGGCAAACCGGAGTCCAAGCCTGGCGAACCCAAGGCCGACGAGGAGATTTCCGGGATCGCCACGGTCCACTCCGAGGATGGGGCTTGGTTGGAGCCCCCGCCCTGCCCCAGTCGATCAGACACGGCGGGCAGTCCGAGTTCCGAACTCCCCACAGGCCCAAACTGAGGATCCAAAATATGCTGAAAATAACTCGCCATAACCCCGGGCCGAACGACCCCGGGCCGAACGCCGGCGGCCGCTGGGAGTGGAACAGGGGCTGGTGACGCATCCGGAGCCACCGAAGACGGCGGCAGCGAGACCGGTCCGGAAGAGGCCAGGCATTCCCAGCGCCCCTGGGGGGACCGCATCCCAATGTCAGCGATATGGCCCGTTGCCTGCGGCGGATCTTGAAGGAAAATAAATCGGCGGTCCGTAGGCAGGGCTCCTGCAGCGAGTATGGAATTCGGTTCAGTGACCGAACGAATCCGCCATTCCGTTGGGGAAGCTGTCGATACCGAGGGCTGACTTGGCTCCTCCCAACCCAGAAGCAATGTCCGCGGATCGCAGCCCGTTAGCCACACCGCCGATGCAGCCCCTGCCAATTCATGGGAACCCTGGCCCGATTCTAGGATGGGTAAATTCAGTGTCCCGGGATCCCCCTCCAGCAGGATCGGAGGCATCTCGGGCAGTCCTTGCGGAATGTTCACAGGGTCCAAATGGACTGCCATTAGATGTTGGACCCAGGGCAATCCCTGAATTGCCGACGCCCCCCTCTTGGGCTCCAACAATGACAAGAGGTCAGGCTTGGCCCCCTGCATCGAAACCTTGCCCTTGCCCACTGCTTTTTGAATCCGAATCGGCAGGGGCCCTTGGGCTGAGGAGCGGCGAGAGGTTCTTCCCCGTACGGTTTTCGTACGACGGATAAAAACAAATCTCAGCGGGGCCGAAGCACCTTTTCCCACGCGTCGCTCCACTGGGCTCGATCTGTGGCGACGGATCAGCCTTGCCGAGACTCCGAGGCCAAAACGCCCTAGAAGGGGCTGCGGGATGGGATCGGGACCGAATCTCGGCTTAAAACGTCGAATTGGAGTTGGCCTAGCAGGAGTTGGCTCTGGAGGACGCACAACTCCAAGACTCAGGGAAGAGCGGGATACCTTCTTCATGGGGGGAATCCGGAGCAGCAGGACTTGGGTTTAATCCGATCGCTCATCCGAAGACTGGAATTCAGGCCGGTGAGAAGCAACCGGTTTCACCGTCAAGGTTCAGAATCCTGATCAGGCAACAGAGACTTGAGGTCGATCGGTTGACTGACTTTCTTCGCCGAATATTCCTAGCCCACCAACAGGTGCGCCTGACTGGGCACACACAAAGCAAAACAGGGCACCTGTTTCCAGGTGCCCTGTCAGATCTTAATCCAAAACGATCAGGCGACCGAAGGCGACTGGTCGGCGGTGATGTCCATCACGGTCGGTTCATCTTCCGGGACTTCGACGAGCATCTTAACCTTGATGTTGCGATGCAGGTCGTAGCCGGTTCCGGCCGGGATGATGTGGCCCATGATGACGTTCTCCTTGAAGCCGCGGAGATAGTCGAACTTGCCCATGGTCGCCGCCTCGGTGAGGACGCGGGTCGTGTCTTGGAACGACGCGGCGCTCAAGAACGACTCGGTCTCCAACGACGCCTTAGTGATGCCCAGAAGAACCGGTGCTGCCTCTGCAGGTTTACCACCCATCTTCTCGACGCGGTTGTTCTCTTCTTCAAAGACAAGCTTGTCGATCTGCTCACTCCACAGGAAGAGCGTATCGCCCGGTTCAGTGATGCGAACCTTGCGGAGCATCTGACGGATGATGATCTCGATGTGCTTGTCGTTAATGGTCACACCCTGGAGGCGATAGACCTCCTGGATCTCGTTGACCAAGTGCTCCTGCAACTCGTGCGGTCCGCAAACGTCCAGGATCTCGTGGGGAACGACCGGACCGTCGGTCAACTGCTGCCCCTTCTTCACGAAGTCACCCTTATAGACGATGATGTGCTTTCCGATCGGAATGAGGTGCTCCTCTTCCACGCTGGTGTGAATGTCCTTCACCACCACGCAGCGCTTGCCGCGAATGGAGGATCCGAAATCAACAACACCATCGATCTTCGAGATCTCGGCGGCATCCTTCGGACGACGCGCTTCGAACAATTCGGCAACACGCGGCAAACCGCCGGTGATATCCTTAGTCTTGGAAGCCTTTCGAGGGGTCTTGGCCAAGAGTGAACCGGCACCGATCTCGTCGCCTTCAGAGACAACCAAGTGAGCCCCGGCGGGAATTGAATACTGAGCCAGGGGATCTCCGGACTTGGCGTCCTCGACAATGACCGTCGGGTGGAGGTCTTCCTTGTGCTCGATGATGACCATGTCCTCTGAGCCGGTGGTCTCATCGACCTCTTGCTTCATGGTCACGCCCTCGATGATATCGAGGAACCTGACCAATCCCGCCTTCTCCGAGATGATGGGCACATTGTATGCATCCCACTCGATGAACACGTCGCCCTTCTTGACCATTCCGCCATCGGGAATGGAGATAATAGAGCCGACCACGATGGAATGCGTGTCGAGTTCTTTACCGTCCGGAGCGAGCAAGCTGACAGTACCATTCTTATTCAGAACGATGTTGTTGCCATCGCCCAACGCAACGACGCGCAGATCATTGTATCGAACCTTCGAATCCTGCTTGGCCTTGATCTGGGGCTGCTTGTAGGTACCGGTCGCGACGCCGCCGACGTGGAAGGTACGCATTGTGAGCTGCGTTCCCGGCTCACCGATGGACTGGGCGGCGATGATGCCAACGGCCTCGCCCTTCTTAACCAACTTGCCGGTGCCGAGATGGCGACCATAGCACTTGGCACAAATGCCGACCTTCGTTTCGCAGGTCAACACCGAACGAATCTTCACCTTATCGAGACCGGAGCGGTCGATCGATCGAGACTTGATCTCGTCGAACTCCTCACCAGCACCAATCAGGCGATTCTTCAGGTCGGCTGGATCGTAGATGTCTTCGGCGGCATACCGGCCGACGACACGCTCGCTGATCTTCACCACTTCTTCCTCGCCCTCGTAAATCGACTGAACGGAGATGCCGGCGCTGGTGCCGCAATCTTCGTCGCGAATAATCACGTCTTGGGCTGCATCGACCAGCTTTCGGGTCATGTAACCGGAGTCGGCGGTCTTGAGCGCGGTATCGGCAAGACCCTTACGGGCGCCGTGCGTCGAGATGAAGTACTCCAAAACAGTCAGACCCTCGCGGAAGCTCGAAAGAATCGGCTTTTCGATGATCTCACCGCTCGGCTTGGCCATAAGACCACGCAAACCGGCCAACTGACGGACCTGGGCCTTGTTACCACGGGCGCCGGAATCCACCATCAGGCTGACCGGGTTGTACTCCTTCTTGCCCTGGTTGGCGTCCAACGTCTTGAGCATCACCGAACCGATTTGATCGGTACAATGAGTCCAGATATCGACCACCTTGTTGTAGCGTTCCTGGTTGGTGATGACGCCCTTCTTGTGCTGCTTCTCGACCTCGCTGATCTGGTGAAGCGCCTCCTTGATCTCCTTCTGCTTCTCAGTCGGAACGATCATGTCGTCGATACCGATCGAAACACCTGCACGGGTCGCCTGCTCGAATCCGATTTCTTTCAGCTTGTCGAGGGTGGTGACTGTGCGCTCGTGGCCGACAGTCTTATAGCAGTTGAGAATGAGGTCACCCAACTTGCTCTTGCCCACCACGATGTTGGCGAAGCCCAGCTCGGGCGGCCAGATCTCCGAGAAGATCACGCGACCCACGGTGGTCTCAATGACGCGGTCAGTCGCATTGCCGTAGACCGTCTTCTTGCCGAAGTCCGGATTCTTGAGACGCACACGATCGTGGGTCTTCAAGGCACCATCCATCTGGGCGAAGATGACTTCTTCTTTGGAACCGCACAGAACGATGCGTTCGCCCTCCTTGCGGGCCTTGCGCGGTTCGGCAGTGAGGTAATAGCAACCCAGTGGGATGTCCTGAGTCGGCGTCATGATCGGCTTGCCGCTCGACGGGCTGAAAATGTTCAGCGGCGCCATCATGAGGAGGCGAGCCTCCAACTGGGCTTCAACCGACAGCGGTACGTGCACGGCCATCTGGTCACCGTCGAAGTCCGCATTATAGGCGGTACAAACCAACGGATGGATTCGGATGGCTTCGCCCTCGATGAGGACCGGCTCGAACGCCTGAACCGACAGACGATGCAGTGTTGGTGCTCGGTTGAGCAGCACAGGATGCCCGCGGGTCACCTCTTCGAGGATATCCCAGACCTCCTTGGTCTGACGCTCGATCATCTTTTTGGCCGAGCGGACCGTGTGAACGTAGCCGAGTTCTTTCAGGCGGCGAATGATGAAGGGCTCGAAGAGCACCAACGCCATTTTCTTGGGTAGGCCGCATTGGTGCAGCTTGAGCTCCGGCCCGATGACGATGACCGAACGACCCGAGTAATCGACGCGCTTGCCCAGCAAGTTCTGGCGGAAGCGGCCCGACTTGCCCTTGAGCATGTCAGACAGGGACTTCAAGGCGCGGTTGCCCGCACCGGTCACGGCGCGACCATGGCGGCCGTTGTCGAACAATGCGTCAACTGCCTCCTGCAACATGCGCTTCTCGTTCCGGATAATGACTTCCGGAGTCTTGAGCTGGAGCAGGTTCTTGAGACGATTGTTCCGGTTGATAACCCGGCGATAGAGATCGTTGAGATCGGAGGTCGCGAAACGTCCGCCTTCGAGCGGCACCAACGGGCGCAGATCGGGAGGAATGACTGGCAGCACCGTCAGGATCATCCATTCCGGACGCATCACGGACTTGGAGAAGCCCTGGAACAGCTTGATGCGCTTGGAGATCTTCTTTCGGTTTTGCTTGGACTTGGTCTCCGTCATGGCGACCTGGAGTTCATCCACGGTCTTGTCCAATTGGAGATTAGCCAAAGCACCGTGAACGGCCTCGGCACCCATCTTGGCAACGAACGCGTCGTTACCGTAGGTGGTTCGGGCCTCGCGGTACTCGTGCTCGGAGAGCAACTGGTGAACCTTCAACGCAGTACTGCCAGGGTCGATGACCAGGTAGTCTTCGTAGTAGATAACACGCTCCAAGTGGCGGGCCGTCATATCCAGCATCAAACCGATGCGGGACGGCATGCACTTGAAGAACCAGATGTGGGAAACAGGCACGGACAACTCGATGTGGCCCATGCGCTCGCGGCGAACGCGAGCCAAGGTCACTTCGACGCCGCACCGATCGCACACCACACCGCGGTGCTTGATCCGTTTGTACTTGCCGCAGGAACATTCCCAGTCCTTCACAGGACCGAAAATGCGCTCGCAGAAAAGACCGCCTTTCTCGGGCTTGAATGTGCGGTAATTGATGGTCTCGGGGTTCTTTACTTCACCCTTCGACCAGGAGCGTATGATCTCCGGCGAGGCGACCTGGATCGCGACGTGGTCGACCAGGTTAACCTTGTCTAGGCCCAGCAACTCGCGGGCAGTGTCCTTGGAGCTCAACATAGTTCGTGTGCGTTCAGCAGATGATCGAAAGGATTAGACAAAGGCCGCCAAAGCATTCGAGGCGGTTTGAGGGGCGTCAGCCGGGTTGGTATAGCCCACTTTAATGTCGAGGCCGAGAGACTGCATCTCCTTGACCAAAACGTTGAAGGATTCAGGAACACCGGCTTCGAGCGAGTTATCGCCCTTGACGATGCTTTCGTAGATGCGGGTACGGCCCTGAACGTCGTCGGATTTCACGGTCAGGAGTTCCTGCAACATGAAGGCCGCGCCGTAGGCTTCCATCGCCCAGACTTCCATCTCACCGAAGCGCTGACCACCGTACTGCGCCTTGCCGCCCAGCGGTTGCTGGGTAACGAGGGAATAGGGGCCCACAGCACGGGCATGGATCTTGTCGGCCACCAAATGCCCGAGTTTGAGCATGTAGATGTAGCCAACCACAATCTCCTGATCGAAACGCTCGCCGGAGCGACCGTCGTAGAGGTGTACCTTGCCGTGTTCTGGCAACTTGGCCTCCCGGAGGTAGCCGCGGATTTCTTTCTCCTTAATACCGTCGAAGACCGGGGTGGCGATCTTGATGCCCAGGAGTTTGCAAGCCCAACCCAAGTGGGTCTCAAGCAGCTGTCCGACGTTCATGCGCGAAGGCACGCCCAGCGGGTTCAGCACGATTTCGACCGGGGTTCCGTCTTCAAGGAACGGCATGTCCTCTTCGGGCACGATCTTGGCGACGACACCTTTGTTACCGTGGCGTCCGGCCATCTTATCACCCACCGAAAGCTTACGCTTTGAGGCGACATAGACCTTGACCTGCTTGACGATACCGGAATCGAGCTCTTCACCGGCTTCGACGCGATCCATTTCCTCGTCGTGCTGGCTCTGCAGTTCATCAAAGCGCTTTTTGAACTGGCTGATGATCTCGCTGATCTTGTTGCGGATCGGCGACGGGTCGATCTCGATGCGATCATAGACATCTGCCAGCTTCTTCAGCAGCGTCTTGGTGATCTTTCGGTTGGCCGGGATGATGATCTCGCCAGTCTCACTATTGAGAACGTCGAGCGGGATCTTCTCGCCCAGGAGGATGTTGGAAAGAGCCTCGGTCAGTTGGTCCAGTAGCTCGGAACGCTTCTGCTTGAAGCCGTCCTCGATCTCCTTGGCCACCTTGCGGGGGGCATCCTTGCCGTCCTTCTTGCCTCCGACCACCTTGTCGCTGTCCTTCTTGGACGACACCTTGACATCCATGACGATGCCGTAGGTACCGGAAGGAACCTTGAGCGAGGTGTCCTTCACGTCAGCAGCCTTCTCACCGAAGATGGCTCGGAGGAGACGTTCTTCAGGAGCCAGTTCTGTTTCGCTCTTCGGCGTGATTTTACCGACCAGGATGTCGCCTGGCTTGACCTCAGCACCGACGCGGATGACGCCGTCGAGACCCAGATTCCTGAGAGCTTCTTCGCCCAGGTTGGGGATATCCCGAGTGATTTCCTCAGGCCCAAGCTTGGTATCACGAGCAACCACTTCGAACTCATCGATGTGGATGGAGGTGAAAATGTCATCCTTGACGATCTTTTCAGAGATCAGGATAGCGTCTTCGAAGTTATAGCCGTTCCAAGGCATGAACGCGACCAGCACGTTACGACCCAACGCGATCTCGCCGCCTTGAGTGCACGGACCGTCGGCCAGAACTTGGCCTTTCTTCACGGATTCACCCTTGGAAACCAGGATTTTCTGGTTAATGCAGGTGGCCGCGTTGGACCGCATGAACTTGCGCACCGGATAAATCCAGACGCTGTCCTCGGGAGAATGCTTTAGTTTCTTCTTACCCTCAGGGATCTTGCCATCCTTGGTGATGATAATCTGGCAACCGGTGACACTGGCCACCTTACCTGCCTCCTCGGCGATAATAACCGCGCGGGAATCTTGAGCCACTCGGCTCTCGAGACCCGTGGCCACCAACGGGGCCTCGGTCACCAACAGCGGGACGCCTTGGCGTTGCATGTTGGAGCCCATCAGCGCGCGGTTCGCGTCGTCGTGCTCCAAGAACGGGATCAATCCGGCCGCCACCGAAACCAACTGCTTCGGGGAGACGTCCATGTAGTCGACGCGATCGGGCTCAACGTCGATGAAGTCGCCCTTGCAACGGCAGGTGACGCGGTCACCCACGAAGTTACCCTTGTCATCGAGCAGAGAATTGGCCTGAGCGATGACGAAGCCCTCTTCACGGTCACCGGTAAGGTAATCCAACTGACCCGTCACGCGACCCTTCTCGGCCTTGCGGTAAGGTGTTTCAATGAAACCGAAGTCGTTGACTCGGGCATAGGTCGCCAAGGAGGCGATCAAGCCGATGTTCGGTCCTTCGGGAGTCTCAATCGGACAAATACGACCGTAATGGGACGGATGGACGTCGCGAACCTCAAATCCAGCACGGTCACGGGAGAGACCCCCAGGCCCGAGAGCAGACAGACGACGCTTGTGCGTCAACTCGGCCAAAGGATTGATCTGGTCCATGAACTGACTCAGCTGGCTGCGACCGAAAAAGTCGCGAACCACTGCTGACAACGCCTTCGGATTGATGAGCTTCTGAGGCGTCATCGTGTCGAGGCTCTGATCGAACAAGGTCATGCGCTCCTTGACCAAGCGCTCAGTACGGGCCAAGCCCACACGGCACTGGTTGGCGAGCAATTCGCCCACGGTCCGGATGCGGCGGCTTCCCAAATGGTCGATATCGTCAACGCTTCCCTGCCCCTTCTTCAGGCGCAACAGGTACTTGGTCGCTTCCAGCAAGTCGCGCCCCCGAAGGATACGGTCTTCGCCGTTGTCCTTGAAGTTGAGCTTCTGGTTGATCTTGTAGCGACCCACCCGACCGAGATCATAACGCTTGGCATCAAAGAACAAGCGCTTGATAAGGGCCTTGGCGTTGGCCGCAGTGGGGGGATCTCCGGGCCGGAGACGACGGTAGATATCCTTGAGGGCCTCTTCCGCGTTCTTGGTCGGATCCTTCTTGAGGCACTTGATGATGATGCCGTCGTCTACCGACGTATCCACCACTCGAATCTTGGAAACTCCGAGGTCAGCGATCTGGCGGACGACCGCTTTGGACAGCGGCTCAAAGGCACGGGCCACCACAATGCCGCGATCAACGTCGAGAGCGTCCTCCACGAGGACCATGTTCTGGATCTCCTCGATCTTCTCGGCGTCCTTTACGGAGACGTCCTTGATCGAATAGAACAACTTCAGGATGTCACCATCGCTACCGAGCTTGTCCGGAGACGTCTTCGGATCGGCATCAAACTTGGCTTCCGCCAAAGTGAAGAGCGCCCGGAAGAACGTGGTGGTCAGGAACTTACGACGGCGTTTCTTGCGGTCCAAGTAAACGTAAAGGAGGTCGCTGGTGTCGAACTGGGCCTCATACCAAGATCCACGGTCCGGGATAATCCGGAAGCTGTGGAGGGTCTTGCCATTCGGATGTTGGGTTGTCTCGAAAGCCAGACCCGGCGAGCGGTGCAATTGGCTGACGATGACACGCTCAGCACCATTGATAACAAAGGTGCCTTGGGGGGTCATGAGCGGAATTTCGCCCATGAACACTTTTTCCTCCTTGGTACCTTTCTCTTCCTTCAGCAGGAAGGTGACGTAAAGCGGCGCTCCGAAGGTCAAGCCCTCACGGAGACACTCCAACCAATCGATCTTCGGCTCCTGGATGTCGTAGGAGTGGAAGTCTAGGACTGTCTTACCGTCATAGCTTTCTATGGGGAAAACTTCGGTAAAAACTGCCTGCAACCCGAGATTCCGGCGTTTGGACGCGGACAGGTTGGACTGAAGGAATTCGCGATACGAGTCGAGCTGGATCTCGATCAGGTTGGGGGGGGCGATGACTTCCTTGATCTTGCCGAAATTAATTCGCTCGGATTGTTTCGTTGCCATTGCGACCTCGTGACTCGGGGATTTCTGCGGCACCTGCCTGGAGACTGTTTTCGCCATAAAATACAATACGACGAGATCCGGTGAAGGCTTTTTCGACTTCTCCGGAACTCGTCTTACTGAAACACTATTTCAAGCCGTACAAAACTGGTGACCTATGACTTAGGTTGACCGAAAGCGGACACTCCTGCCGCCACTTTGCCGAGTTCTTGAAAAATTTCAGAACTCTAGCGGGAGTGGTGAAGAAAAGAGAACCGTGCGCCGGATAACTTTACAGTAACACCCGACGCACGGATTGCAAAATTACTTCAGCTCAACCTTACCACCAGCCTCTTCGATCTTCTTGGCGGCGGCATCGGAATCAGCCTTGTTGGCACCCTCGAGCAACAGCTTGGGAGCGCCTTCGACCAAAGCCTTGGCCTCAGCCAGACCGAGACCGGCCTTGACTTCACGGACAGCCTTGATCACACCGATCTTCTTATCGGCAGGAACCGAAGCGAGCCACACATCGAAGGTGGTCTTGACTTCAGCAACCGGAGCAGCAGCGCCGGCCGCAGGAGCGGCAGCAGCAGCCACAGGAGCAGCGGCGGTCACACCCCACTTGGTCTCGAGCGCCTTCACCAGTTCGGCGGCCTCGAGAACGGTGAGCTTGCTCAGTTCTTCGACGATATTATTGATGTCTGCCATGGTATTTTCTTTTGTTTCGTCTCGTCGCCAGAGCGGCCGCTCCGAATTAGTCCACTGCCTGTGGACCGACGATTTACTATTGTTTCGTTGAATTCCGCCCAAGCAGCGTGCCTGAGACGAAAAGAGTGAAAAATTGGAGTCGAACGTCTAGACCGATTTCTCGGCGTAGGCTCCGATGACGCGGGCAACTTGAGTTCCCGGGGTGTTGATCAAAGCCACGAGCTTCTGGGCAGGTGCTTGGAGCAGGCCCAGGATCTTGCTCTGAATCTCGGGGAGCGGGGGCAGATCAGCGATCACACGCACTTCCTCAGCGGAAAGCGGTTTGTTGCCGAGCACACCGAACTTGAGCTTGGGCTTGTCGAACTCGGCCTGGAAGGTCTTGATGACCTTAGCCACGGCGGCGATGTCCTTATTGCCGGTGACCGCGGCCACCTGACCGGTCAGCATGCCAGACAAATCAGCCAGACCGGCTTCTTTGGCAGCGATGCTAAAAATGGTGTTCTTCACCACGTGAACCTCACCACCGGCCTTGATCAGGCGCTTGCGGAGTTCCGTGAATTTCTGGACGGTCAGACCCTTATAGTCGACGACCAGGAAAAACGGCGAGGCGTTGAGGCGGGCCACATATTCCGCCGAGATGAGCTTCTTTTCTGCGCGCATGGTATGTTGCAGTAAGGGAAGTTTAGGTTAGGCGGAGACGAATTCCTTGAGTTCCACGGAGACCGGAGGGCTCATCGTCATCGACAGCGTGACGCTGCGGACGTAGAGACCCTTGACGCTCGAAGGACGGGCTCGATAAACGGCCTCGACCACGGTGCGAGCATTCTCAGCAATCTGCAGCGGAGTGAAGCTGGCCTTGCCCACGGGGACGTGGATGTTGCCGGCTTTGTCCACCTTAAATTCAACACGACCCGCCTTAACCTCACGGACAGCCTTGCCGGTGTCGTCGGTTACAGTTCCGGTCTTGGGGTTCGGCATGAGGCCGCGGGGTCCGAGAACCTTACCGAGCTTACGCACTTCGGTCATGGCCTCAGGGGTGGCAACTGCGACATCGAAGTCAGTCCAGCCTTCGACGCACTTCTTGATCATGTCCTCGAAACCGACAAACTCAGCACCCGCTTCGCGAGCTGCCTCGGCCGGTGCACCGGGCTTGGTGAACACCAAGACGCGGACAACTTTGCCGGCGCCATGGGGCAGCGGCGTGGTTCCGCGGACCATCTGGTCGGACTGCTTCGGGTCAACCCCAAGGCGGAAGGCCAGATCGATGGTCTCGTTGAACTTGGCTTTCGGGAACTTGGCGAGAACCTCAACGGCGGCGGCGAGGGGGTAGGCCTTGGTGGAGTCCACGAGGGACAGGGCCTTCTTATAGCGTTTGCTAGGCATTTTGGTTGCGGTTCATGCGGACCGAAGTCCTCCCGCGTTGATTGTTAACCTCAGGGTAAAATCGGTTTCACCGACCGAGGAGCGGTCTGTCTATCGGAAAAGACCCACCCCCGTCAAAAGAATTTCAGCGCCAACGTCATCTTTCTTTTCCATGCTGTGTCCATGGAGTGGTTGGCTGGCTCAGGATTGATGTGGATCGAAGGACGTTTTCTGGGGATCGAATGGCATGTCTGGAAGGTGGTCGGATGGATGGGTAACGCCATCTTTTTCAGCCGTTTTCTCGTCCAGTGGTATGCCACCGAGCGCCAACGACGCGTGGTCGTTCCGCAGGCCTTCTGGTGGCTGAGCCTTGTGGGGTCCTTGATTTTGCTCAGCTACGCGCTCCAGAGACGCGACAGCGTCTTCATCGCGGGACAGGCCTTCTCGTGGATCCCTTACCTGCGCAACTTGTGGATTCACCGCAGAAACAAATCGTTCCAGATCACCTGCCCTGCCTGCAGTCGTAATAGCCCTTCGGACTACCGACATTGTCCGGAATGCGGGCAGGTGCTCTCGGGGGCCCTGGACAAGGAGTCAGTCCTTACCAAAGGCCATTGAGGGATTGCAGAGCGGTGCCATGGCAGCCACCTCCGGTGCCTCGGGGTATTCGAAGACTTCTCCCTCGAAATTTCTAAGAATTATCTTGGTGGCTGATTTGCGCAGAATATAGCCCGGGTTGACTGGAATCTTGCCGCCACCGCCGGGCGCATCGATGACATACTGCGGAACGGCGTACCCCGTGGTATGACCCCGCAGAGAATCCATAATTTCCAACCCGCGCGACACCGTGGACCGCAGGTGGGAACTCCCTGAAATGAGGTCGCACTGGTAAATGTAATATGGCCGGACCCGGCACAGCAGAAGCTTCTGGACCAGCGCCTTCATTACCAGAGGTTCGTCGTTGATGTGACGCAGCAACACCGACTGATTGCCCAATGGAATGCCGGCATCGGCCAGATGGCCCAAGGCCGCGCGGACTTCGGTGGTCAGCTCTCGGGGATGATTAGTGTGGATGCTCACAAAGAGCGGGTGAAACTGCCGGAGCATGGCGCACAATGCCGGTGTGATCCGCTGAGGCAGAAAAATAGGAATACGGGTGCCGATCCTCAGAAATTCGACGTGGGGAATCGCGCGCAAACGGCCCAGCAAATACTCGAGTTTTTCGTCGCTGAGGAGCATCGGATCGCCGCCACTGAGCAGCACATCGCGGATCTCAGGATGCTCGGCGATGTAGGCGATCTGACGGTCGAATTCAGGGTGAAAGTCGTAGCCACTGGCGTTGCTCACCAGTCGGGATCGCGTGCAATAGCGGCAGTAGGCCGCGCACCGGTCGGTCACCAGAAAGAGGACCCGGTCGGGATAGCGATGCACAAGGCCTGGCACCGGCGAGTGGGCGTCTTCGCCGACCGGATCGAGCGTTTCCCACGGGGCGGTCGTGGTCTCCTCCAGCCGAGGAATAACCTGACGGCGGATGGGGCACAACTCATCGGAGGCGTCGATCAAGTTGAAGTAATACGGGGTAATGGCCATCGCCAGCTTGGACTCCCCAGCCAAAAGCACCCCAGCCCGCTCCTCGGGGGTCATGCTCGGCAACAGACGCTCCAACTGATCAATCCGAGTGACGCGGTTCTTGAGTTGCCACTTCCAATCGTTCCATTCCGCGTCCGGGACCGAGGCCCAACTCCCCTTCCCTGCGGATCGAAACGTTTTCAAGGTGAGCAATTGTTCCTGATCTTCGGATGAACCGTCTTGAGAGGGGAGGGGTGACTCCATGAATTCGGCAAGTTAGGAGGGGCCTTCGTAGAGTCAAGGACACGAACGCGGTTGGAGCGTCAGTCGCCCCCCTGCCTGAAGCCGATGATAGGGCTGCTGAAGTGCTTGGCATCGGGCCTCAAAGTCCACAGGCGAAGCCGTATTAAACTCAAACAATTCGTAGTGGCATGGGACCACGGTGCCCATGCCCGATTGATAGGCCAGTGTGGCGGCCTCGTGGCCCCAAAGGTTGCCCGCGACTCGGCGCTCGGGAGATCGACCGTTGATGGGCAGAAAAGCCAAATCGATCCGGGCTTCCCGCAAGCAGTCGACCATGCCTGGAAAGAGGACTGTGTCGCCCGAATGATACAAGGTCCATGAACCCACCCGAATGATGAAACCCAAGCAAGACAAGCGACCCATCGGATCGCAGTCCAGCGCCTCATGGGCCGCGGGTACCGCTTGAATTTGAAAAGGTCCTACGGTCGCTTTATGACTCGATCCGATTCCCGCGGTCCGTCCGGGTGACGGAGCGTCCAGGCCGATCAGCGACTCTTGTGGTAGGCCGGAACGGGCCGCAGCCAAACTACGGATAGATTCGGGGAAAACTAGGCGCAGGCCCGGGTTGGAGCGGGCCAACGGGATAAGTGTTTCCGCATCGAGGTGATCGGTGTGGGCGTGCGTGGCCGTGACAAGCCCGACACCCGAAAGGAGGGAGGGATCCACCACCCGTTCGGTCATGCGCACATGGGGCTTGTCGGTGGCGGCGTATTTGCTCGTCAGGGAGTCGGAGAGGTACGGGTCGAGCAGCAGTCGATTCTCGCGCCACTGGACCAAAAACCCGCTCTGTCCCAACCACCACACATGCAGCGACTCGGGCGCTGACTCCCTGGCCCGGTCCAGATCGGCCAAAAACACATCGTCCTGCTGAAGAGGAATAATCATGTCGGGGGCTGAAACTGGGGCTGAAAATCTGAGGCCAGGTCCGTTGATTCAGAGAGTTCGTCGGACCAGATCCGCGCCGGCACACAGCGCTTGCAGCTTGCGTCGCGCCGCCCAGCGGGCCGTCTGACTGAGTCCACAATCCGGAGCCAAAACCAATCGGTCTGCCGGGACGTGTTCCAGGCACCGACGCACGCGGGCGGCAATGTCCTCCGGCGTCTCGATGTAGTAGCTCTTCACGTCCACGATGCCCACGGCCACGTCACGATGCCGAGCCACCTGCGCGATCAACTCCAATTCCGAGAACTCCCGACTGGCCATCTCCACATGCATTTCATCGCAGTGCATGTCGAGAAAGGCAGGAAACAGTGGCGCTATCTGCCGCGGACCGATGGCTCGTGCCTTGTAGTTGCCGAAGCAGAGGTGCATGCAAACCCGGGTCTTGCCAGTGACCGTTTCCACCGTCCGGTTGAAGAGGTCCACGAAACGTCGGACGTCTTCCCGGTAGCCATAGCAACTCATCGAAGGCTCATCGACGCTGATTTCGCGACATCCCGCTGCCACCAACGCTTCCAATTCTTGGCGTACCAAGGGCAGGAGAGCTTCAGTCAGTGCCCAACGGTCTGGGTAGCCCAAATCGGCGTTGGGCAAGAGGCGACCGGACAGTGTGTAGGGACCGGGAATCGAAGCCTTCAGCGTCACCCGGTTGGCCGCGCCCAGATCGCGGGCAACGGTCTCCAGGCGACGGTATTCCTCGACAGCTCCAAGTCCGCGAGGGGCCTGCAATGGAGCCACGACTGCGTGGCGTCCCCGCTGGTCATGAGCAGGCGGACCCCATCGACGGGGCGAGGCCGACTCCAGATCGATTCCCTGAAGGTAGCCGTAGAAGCTGAGATTGAAGTCTAACCGGGTTTGTTCGCCATCGGTGATGACATCCAGCCCGGCGGCTAACTGATCCTTCACGGCACAGGTGACCGCATCGGATTGCAGCTCGAGACGGTCCTCCGAACCAAAGCGATCCAGATGATGCGAGGCATGCTCTAACCAGGCCGGAAACGGATAACTGCCGACGACCGAAGTTCGCAAGGGGCACTGATTCATAAGGTGGGAAAAGACACCGTAAAAAGAAACTCTCGCAACCCAGGCAGCTCAGTCGAAAATGACTGTCCGGTTGCCCGCCAAAAACACGCGGTCTTCAAAGACCAACCGAAGCGCCTGCGCCAAGGCGAATTGCTCGACATCGCGTCCGGCCCGGACGAGATCCGCGGCGGCGTGGGTATGGTCTACGGGAATCACCTGCTGAACCAAAATAGGACCCGCATCCAGGTCATCGGTCACCAGATGAGCGGTGGCTCCAATGACCTTCACCCCGCGCTGGAAGGCCTGATGGTAAGGCTTAGCTCCCACAAAGGCCGGGAGGAAGGAATGGTGAATATTAATGATCCGCGACGGGTATCGGCGCACAAAATCAGGCGACAACACCCGCATGTATTTGGCCAAGACGAGGAACTCAGGCTGAATTTCGTCGAGGATGCCCCGCACGGCCGCCTCGTGGGCCATCCGGTCCAACCCGTCGGCAGGAACAGGATGGAAGGGCACCTCAAACTTGCGAACCAGGTCGCCTAGAAGGGCATGGTTGCTGATCACGGCCTCGATCCGAGCATTGATCCCCCCGAATTGATGGCGAATTAGCAAATCGCCCAAGCAGTGGTGTTCGCGGGATACCAACACCACGATCCGCTTGGGCCCGGGCTGCGCCAAGCGGACCTGTGCACCGATAGGCAAACTTGCCTGAGTCTCCGCCACGAGCTGTTGCCCAGTCGCGGAGACCTCAGGACCGTCGAACTCGGTGCGCATGTAGAAGCGCCCCGACGCGGCATCTACGAACTCTTGATTACCAACGACGTTGCAACCATGGCGGAGCAGCACGCCACTAATGGCGTGCACCAAGCCCCGTTGATCGGGGCACTCGACCAGAAGGACCGCCATGGTTGAATGGTTTTAGTTCCGACGGCCACGCCCACCTCGGCGATTGCCATTGTCGCGGCCACGATCCTCACGTCCGCTGCGCTCGCCACCCTCCGGACGGGGGGCAGGAGCCGGAGCTTGACCGTTCTCGCGCAACCAGAGACGACGTTCAATGTCGTCCATACGGTCCCAATTGGCCGGCTTGGGTGCCTCGACAGGAGCAGCTCCTCCGAAGGACTCGGGAGCAGACTCAGCCTGGGGCTGCGGGGCTCGCTGGGGACGCTCCGAAGGTTCTTCCATGCGACGAGGCGCACGGCCGCCCTCGCTGCGTTCGCTGCTGCGGTCGGGGCGTTCACTTCGCTCGCCGGTGCGCCCACGGGTTTCTTCACGCGGCTCGCGTTCCTCGCGCTGCGGACGCTCAGCCCGCGGTTCACGGACTTCACGAACTTCACGAGGCGCAGTGCTCTCGCGAGGGACGATGCTCTGACGAGGCACGGCACTCTCACGGGCTCCACGCGGATCGCGATCGCCACCTCGGCCCCGGCCACCGTCACGGACTCCAGAGCGCTCTCCACGGTCATCGCGAGCGCGTTCCTGACCCCGTTCCTGACCCCGATCATCACGCGGACGATCTTCGGTACGCTCCGGGCGAGCTTCGCGGCGCGGTCGGGCTGCAGGGGCCTCGGCCGGAGCCTCACCGATGTGGGCATACAGCTTGGCCAAGCGGCGGGCGTGCTCATCATAGGCCGATTCAAACAACTGGGAGGCCTTCTCGTTGCCCACCAACGCGGGCGCAGTGAGCACCGTCGGCGGCTTTCCAGCCTCGGTGAGCAGCGCGGCGACCTCGACCTTGATGGCATTAATGAGCATGCACCCACCAATGGTGGAGCCAGGGCCCACAGGAGTTTCGAGACCCGGGACCTCGATCATGGCGTCACCCACCGGAGCACCCGTGTCGAGAACGACATCCGCAAAGTCCTGCAACTTGCGACCATCGCGACGCTGGCTGCGACTGGCCTCGCTGTGAGCCTTGGAAATAATAGCCACGACTTTTACGCCACGGCGCTTGAACTCCTCAGCCATTTCAATCGGCACCAAATTGCATCCCGACGAGGAGGCCACCAGGGCGGTATCCTTAGGGGAAAGATCATAGTTGCGGAGGATGCGGGCGGCCAATCCGTGGACATTCTCCAGGAACATGGCCTGCCGCTGTCCATTGGCACCCACCACGAGGTTGTGGAAGCTCAAAGAGAGCTCCACGATGGGATTGAACCCGGGGAACGATCCGTAGCGGGGCCACATTTCCTCAACGAGGATGCGGCTATGGCCGGAGCCAAAACAATGCACCATTCGGCCAGCCAGGATGGTCTCGGCAAAGAGGTTCGCAGCCTCCGCGATGGTCTCCTCCTGGGCGACGGCCGTGTCCAGAAGACTGCGGCACTGGTCAAGATAATCAGCGATCACGTGAGGAAGACTATCAGAACCCCCCACCGGAAGTGGATGCCAAAGATTGACCTTCGATCCATTCATCCCGGAGTTGCATCCTGGGCTCCAACAAAACCAGACTCACCGACTCTCCCGATGCCATGACTGTCCCTTTATACCTGGTGCGGTTTTCCGGCTCATCTGCCGTAATACTTCAATTTCTAGTCGGGAGCCTTCGATTGGCCGCCGCCGAACCCGCAGTTCCCTTTCCGGCGGACCACGCCGAACGCTTCACCCGCGGCCTTGAACTGTTCCGAAAAGAAATTCGACCGCTCCTGACCAACCACTGCCTAAAATGCCATGGCGGAGAAAAAACACAGGGCGACTTCAGTCTGGCCAGCCGCGAAGACCTTTTAAAGGGCGGAGCCGAGGGCGTCGCCATTCGTCTGTTTGACGGGCCAGGCAGCAAGCTGGTGCGCTTAGTCACCCGCACGGAGAAGCCCCACATGCCCTCCAAAGGCGAGCCTTTGCCCGAGGCTTCGGCCAAAGCCCTCTCCGAGTGGATTCATAACGGAGCCCCCTATGACGGCCCGCTGATCGCCGGACGTTCTAGCGGAACCCAGTCCGGGGCCGATTCGAAGTCCCTCAAACCCTTCACCGGATGGCCCTACCAAACGCTAGTCCGAGTCACGCCCCCGGAGGTCCCGTCCGCAGGCTCCCACCCGATCGACGCCTTCATTCAGGCCCGCCTGGTGGAGAAAAAACTGTCACTCAATCCCGAGGCCGATCGACGCACCCTGCTCCGCCGGGCCTCCTTCGACCTGCTCGGCCTGCCCCCGACCCCGGAGGCTCTGGAGGCCTTTGAACTAGATTCTGCCCCCGGGGCGTGGGAACGGGCGATAGACACACTGTTGGCCCAACCTCAGCACGGCGAGCGCTGGGCGCGTCATTGGTTGGATGTGGCACGATTCGGCGAAAGCTCAGGCTTCGAACACGACTACGACCGACCGGGCGCCCATCACTTCCGGGACTTTGTCATCAAGGCTCTGAATGCCGATATGCCCTACGACCAGTTCGTGCAGTGGCAGTTGGCCGGTGACGAGTTCGAGCCAGGGAATCCACTAGCACTGATGGCCACAGGGTTCCTTGGAGCCGGGGTATTCCCCACGCAAATCACTGCCAACGAGGTGGAGCGGACCCGCTACGACGCAATGGACGACATGCTGTCCACCACGACCTCTGCCATGCTCGGTATGACCGTGGGGTGTGCCCGGTGCCATGACCACAAGTTCGATCCCATCCCCACCCGGGATTATTACCGACTGCTGTCGACCTTCACCACGACCGTCCGCAGTCAGCGGCAACTCGACCTGAATCCGGAACAAACCCAACGCCGGTTGGCCGCTTTTGAGGCCGACCACGCCCGAGATCAGGCCGAACTCACTCAGTACGAGCAAACCGTGCTCCCCAATCACTTCGAGACGTGGCTGGGATCCGGGGCCGCACCGAAGGTCGCGGCCGACTGGGAATTTCTGGAGTCCCCCGTCTGGAAATCCCAGAGCGGCGCCAGCTTCAAGGCAATGGCCGACGGGTCCTTCCTGGCCGAGGGCAAGAACGCCGACCACGATACCTACACCTTCACCGGACAAAGCCCGATCCCGACGCTGCGATCGCTGCGCTTGGAGGCGCTGCCAGATCCGAGCCTACCCCATGGCGGACCCGGCCGGGCCGACAATGGAAACCTGGGGCTGAGCCGCATTCGGGTCTTTGCTCAACCGTTGTCGGGAGGCGAGCGGCAGGAGATCCTCTTGGTGCGACCTCGGGCCACCTTCGAACAAAACACCGGCAACCTGTCTATCGCAGGATCGTTGGACAACGACCCGCACACCGGATGGGCGGTCGACCCAAAATTCGGCACCCGACAAGCTGCCATCGTGGATTTTGAGTCTCCAATCCGGATAGCCGGAGGCGTCCGCTTGACCGTCGAATTGGAGTTTAAGGTCAATAGCCGTCACCACATCGGACGGCCGCGCATTTCGGTAACCTCAATGACCGCAGCCCCGTTCGACTCCGAAGGCGTTCCGGCCGGAATCGCCGGCCTGTTCGAGCGACTCAAAACCCCAGGAAGCGGCCCCGCCTCGTTCTCGGCCAGCGAACGGAAGACGCTATTGGATTGGTGGAAGACTTCGGACGCGGGCTGGAGCCAGGCCCACCAAAAGCTCCAAGCCCACGAGAAAAACCGTCCCAAGCCCGAGTTGACGCAAGTCCTCATGTGCGGTGAGGGCTATCCGGCCCTTCGCATGAACACTCAGGGCGGAGACTTCTTGCCGGAGACCCATTTCTTGCATCGGGGCAGCGCCGACCAGAAACGTGGAGTCGCCAGTCCGAGCTTTCTGCAGGTGCTCATGAAGTCGCCCGACTCCGAATCTCATTGGCGCTGGCAGCCACCCACCGGAGCTCCGTATTCGGGCCGACGACGATCGCTAGCCCTTTGGATGACCGACAGCCATGATGGTGCGGGGCACCTGCTCGCCCGGGTCATCGTCAATCGCTTGTGGCAACATCATTTTGGTCAGGGGCTTGTTGCTACACCCAATGATTTCGGAGTCCAGGGTGGCAAGCCCTCGCACCCCGAACTGCTCGATTGGCTGGCGAGCGAACTGATGAGCGGGGGCTGGCGACTCAAATCTCTGCACCGGCTGATGATGACCAGCCGCACCTATCGTCAATCCTCGGCGCCCTCCGAAGCGAAGGCTGAGCGGGACCCGAACAACTCACTCCTGTCCCGACACGTTCCAACCCGGCTGGAAGCCGAGGCCATTCGCGACACCCTGCTCTGGATCACGGGCGCCCTCGATGCAACCCCATTCGGGCCCGGCACTTTGGATGAATCCAGCCGTCGCCGGAGCATTTATTTTACAATCAAACGCAGCCAACTCATTCCGGCCATGCAGGTCTTCGATGCTCCGGAACCTCTGGTCAGCCAGAGCACCCGGCCAGCCACCACCATTGCACCCCAAGCCCTCTGGCTCATGAACAACCCGAAAGTCCGGGAGTGGACCACTGGATGGGCCCATCGGTCGGCGAACAACGCGACCCAAGAACCGTCCCAATGGGTTACAATCGCCTACCGACGAGCCCTGCAGCGATCTCCCAGCCCGGTGGAATCGAAGGCCTCCATCGACTTCCTGAAGCAACAAACCGAACGGTACCGGCAGGCAGGGAGCGCTCAACCTGAACTGCAGTCCGCCACGGATTTGCTGCAAACCCTCATCAGCCTCAACGAGGTGATCTATGTGGACTAACCTCCGCTCCTCTACGGCCCTCTGGTTTAAACGGCTGCAACCCCTCGCGGTCCTGTCTGTCCTCTTGCTGTCGAACTCCGCCTCCGCAAAAACCTCCTCCAAGGGACAGGCCCTCAATGTGGTGTTCATGCTCGCCGACGACCTCGGTTGGGCCGAGTTGGGCAGCTACGGTCAACAGAAGATCCCGACGCCCCATCTCGACCGACTGGCTTCTCAGGGCATGCGCTTCACCCGTCACTACAGCGGCGCCCCGGTCTGCGCCCCGTCGCGCTGCGTGCTGCTCACGGGTCGCCACACCGGTCATGCAGAGATCCGCGGTAATATTCAGGCCAAGACCGCCTTCCCTCAGTTCGATGAAGGCCAGTATCCCTTGAGCACCAGCGCCCAGACAGTGGCCCGGGTCTTCCATCAAGCCGGTTACGCGACGGGGGCCATCGGCAAATGGGGCCTGGGCCCGGTGGGCAGCACCGGCGATCCCAACGCCCAAGGATTCGACCTCTTCTTCGGTTACAACTGTCAGGCGGTGGCTCACAGCTACTACCCGACCCATCTGTGGCGGAATACCGAACGGATTCCCCTCAATGCTCATCCGGTACCCGGCCACCGTGCTCAAGCCGAGGGCGAAGTCCGACTGGAAGACCAAACGGCGGAAGATTACGCCCCTACGAGGATGATGGCCGAGGCCGAGCGATTCATCAGCGATCACCGCGCGGATCCATTTTTTCTCTATTTGGCCTTCATCGAACCCCATGTGGCGATGCATCCGCCCAAGGCATCGGTCGATCGGTTTCCGAAATCCTGGGATGACGAACCCTATCGAGGGCAGAATGGCTACCTGCCCCACCCTCGCCCGCGTGCCGCCTACGCGGCCATGATCTCGGACCTGGATGACCATGTAGGCCAAGTGCTGCGGGCCCTGGATTCAGCCGGACTGACCGACCGCACATTGGTGATCTTTACCAGCGACAATGGCACCACCCATCCGGCCGGCAAAAATCCCCGCTTCGGTACCGGTGGCGTAGACTCCTCCTTCTTCAATAGCACAGCCGGACTGCGGGGTTTCAAGGGATCGGTCTACGAAGGCGGCCTCAGAGTTCCTCTGATCGCCCGGCTTCCTGGACGGATCCGGGCTGGCTCAGTAAACGACCGCCCGAGCTACTTCGCCGATTGGTTTCCCACTCTCTGCGAGGCGACGAGTCTGAAGACACCCCTCAACCTAGATGGTCAAAGTCTTTGGCCTCAACTCACGGGCCGCAAGGGCCCGGGCCAGCACCGCCCGATGGTCTGGGTATTTCCGGAGTATGGAGGCCAAGTCGCCGTGCGCATGAACGATTTCAAAGCGGTCCGGCAGCGGCTCAAAACGCCCCAACCCGGAGCCTGGGAACTCTACGACCTAAAGGCCGATCCCAACGAAGGGACCGACCTTGCAACCCGTCACCCAGAGCTCATCGCCCGTGCCGAGGAGATCCTTCGGGATCAGGTCCATGACAACCCGATCTTTCCTGTTCCCATTCCTGGCCTTCGACCGAAGAACCCCAACGTTCCATGAATCCCCATCCTACTCTGAACGGCCCCCTCTCGCGTCGTGACCTCCTCCGCCGTGCCGGTCACGGGGCCGGCCTTCTGGCCTTGGCCGGATTGCTCGATGAGCAGCGACTCCTAATACCCCGGGCAATGGCCGCTCCCTCTGCCGATCCGCTGGCCCCACGCCCCCCGCAACTCAAGACCCGGGCCAAATCGGTCATCTGGCTCTTCATGAACGGCGGCCCAAGCCAGGTGGATACCTGGGACCACAAGCCGGAGTTGACACGCCGCCACGGTCAGGAGTTGCCGGGTTTCGACAAGAAGACCGGATTTTTCACCGAATCAGTAGGGCCCTTGATGAAGTCTCCCTTCGCCTGGGCTCAGCACGGCCAGAGCGGCACCTGGGCCAGTGATTTGTTCCCGCACCTGTCGCGACATGTGGACAAGATGGCCTTCCTGCACTCCTGCCACACCGAGTCCAACAACCACAGCCCCGCGCTCTTCATGATCAACACGGGCTCGACTCGCATGGGGTTCCCCTGCGTCGGTTCCTGGATGACTTACGGCCTGGGGAGCGAAAATCGCGACCTGCCGTCCTTTGTTGTGATGAGCGACCCACTGGACCGCGGGTTGCCCAAGGGGCAGGCCAGCAACTGGGGGGCTGGCTTCCTGCCCAGCGTCTATCAAGGTACTTGGCTCCGGCCCAAGGGGGATCCTATCGACAACCTAAACCGAGCGGCCGGCATGAATGCGGAGGCTCAACGCGCCCAATTGGATTTGCTCCGATCCCTCAACCAGCAACACCTAGCCCAGGCGGGATCCCAAAACGAACTGGGGGCACGGATCGAAAGCTTCGAACTGGCCTACCGCATGCAATCGGCTGCACCGGAGGCTTTCGGCATTGAGCGCGAGCCGGAACATCTCAAACACCTCTACGGCCTCGATCAATCCCACTGCCGTCATTTCGCTGCCCAATGCCTGACAGCCCGCCGCATGGTCGAACGCGGTGTCCGCTTTGTTCAGATCTATTCCGGCGGCATGGAAAACCAACGCAGTTGGGACGGTCACGAAGACATCGGCGGCAATCACCGGGGTTTCGCCCGCGAGACCGATCAACCCATCGCCGGACTCCTGGCCGACCTCGAACAACGGGGTTTGTTAGAGGAGACCCTGGTGATCTGGGGCGGAGAGTTTGGTCGCCTGCCTGTCTCCCAAAAGGGCGGCAATCCGGGTCGAGACCACAATCCCCACGCCTTCACTTATTGGCTGGCAGGCGGCGGGGTCCGTGGCGGTGTGCATCACGGCACCACCGATGCCTTTGGTCACAAGGCCGAAGTCGACAAGGTGAGCGTCAATGACCTGCACGCGACCATCTTACACCTCATGGGGCTAGATCATGAGCGACTGACCTTCTTCAACAACGGGCGCAATTTCCGGCTCACCGATGTGGCTGGCGAGGTCGTCCGTTCGATCGTCGCCTAAAAAACCCGAGATTGGATTTTTGGGGGTTCAAGGACATCATTGAATTCCGTGCTGAGAGCGTCGCCACCGTCCTCCTAGGTTATTCGGTGTCGCTGATTCACTCCGCCACAGCTCTGATTTCATCCATGTCCCTGAAACGCACCCCCCTCTTCACAGCCCACCAGCAACTCGGCGGCAAGCTCATCGAGTTCGGGGGCTGGGAAATGCCCGTCCAGTACACATCGATCGTCGAGGAACACCATGCGGTCCGCCGCTCGGCTGGAATCTTCGATATCAGCCACATGGGCGAAATCTGGTTCGAAGGGCCCAAGGCATTAGCATTCCTCAACGGGTTGCTGACCAACGACCTGCGAAAACTAACCCTCGGCCTCGGCCAATACACCCACCTGTGTCTCGAGACCGGCGGCACCATCGATGATTTGTACGCCTATCGGGTCGCCGAAGAAACCTACCTACTCATCATTAACGCCGGCCGAATAGACGCTGACGTGGCATGGCTGGAGACCCGTTGGAATGCCTTTCCGGATCGCGCTGAAGTGCGCATGAACCACGTGTCGGCCACCACGGGTGCCATCGCCATTCAGGGGCCGCGTGTTCCAGAATTCATCGACGCCCTGTTCCCAGGCCATTCGCTCGGCGGGGTCACCGGTGTGCCTGCCTCAGCGTTGGCCAAGAACCAAATCGGGCGGTGGGACCAAGACGGTCAAGCTCTCTGGGTCGCCCGTACCGGCTACACTGGTGAAGACGGATTCGAAGTGGTGGCTCCGAACGCCTTGCTGGAACCCCTCTGGCTAGCCGCCCTCGCCGCCGGTGCCTCCGTGGGCATTCGCCCCTGTGGCCTCGGAGCCCGAGACACCTTGCGGACGGAAGTCTGCTATCCGCTCTACGGCCACGAACTCGACGAACAAACCTCGCCAGTAGAGGCGGGACTAGGCTTCTTCATCGCCTGGGACAAGGGAGACTTTATTGGTCGTTCCGCGCTGTTGAAACAAAAGGAAGAGGGGCTTTCCAAGAAATGTGTTGCCTTCCGGATGACCGAAAAATCAGCTCCGCCTCGTCCGAGCTATCCAGTCGTGGTGGCCGATGCCGTGGTCGGGACGGTGGTCAGCGGCACCCAAAGTCCCACACTGAACGCGGGTATTGGCATGGCCTATGTTCCGCCCTCTTTGACAACTCCAGGAACCGCTATTCAGATCGAGATCCGTGGCAAGCGGTTTGCGGCCGAAGTGGTTAAGAAGCCGTTCTATCGCAAGGCCTAGCCCCGCCTGAAAAGCAACAGGGTCCGCCTCATCGGTATGAAACCGGATGGACCGGACCCTGTTGGCGTGAGAAATTTACGAGGGAATCCCAGCGAATAGTACGGACGTTTCGATTGTTTGAAACCTCAGTGGGCCACTTGAACATTCGAGGCCAGCCCGAAGATATTTAGAGTCCGGATGAGGATCCAGGTCAGATCCATCTGATACCAGCGGAGACCATGCCGGGCCGACTGCGGATGTGCATGGTGGTTATTGTGCCACCCCTCACCCAGCGAAACCACTGCGACGGCTGCATTGTTGCGGCTCTCATCACGAGTCTTGAAGGGTTGTGTACCCCAGAGATGGCAAATGGAATTCACGCTCCAAGTTGCATGGTGTCCCATGAATACCCGGGCAAGACCGCCCCAAAGAAATCCCGTTAAAGCCCCCATCCACGTTTGGGTGATCAAGCCACCGAGAATTCCGGGAAGAACCAGTCCGGTCAGTGCCCACCAAACAAAACCGCGGTGGATCACACGGGCCACCGGATCCTTAGAGAGGTCAGGCAGGCTGCGAACGGTCATCGCATCGGCGCCGCGGAACATCCAGCCCATGTGGGCGTGCCAGAAGCCGAGCGTCAGGCCCTTCATGCCCTCACCGTGTTCGTGGGGTGAATGGGGGTCACCCTTCACATCGCTGTGCTGGTGATGACGGCGGTGCGTGGCCACCCAGAAGAACAACGGTCCTTGAACCGCCATCGATCCGGCGATGCCGAACAACGCGCGAATAAAGGCTGGGCAGGTGAAGCTGCGGTGGGTGAAGAGGCGATGGTAGCCCCCGGTAACACCAAAACCTGCGATCAAGTACATGATCACAAAGAGGATGACATCCAACGGCCGAAGGATCTTGTTCCAAGCCAGCACGGCGGCCGTCATGAAACCGATCCAAGGCACGAGGACTGCCACCAAGGTGAAAATCTGGGTGCGACGAACGCCCGAACTAGGGGTAGATGCTGCTGGCTGACTGGTCACTTGGCTGGAACCTGCAGATCCTGGAAGTGGAAAACGAGACATTTTTAAAAAAATTACCTGCACCCATTGCAGATTTGACAACAAACGCTGCAAATGCCTTTTTGTCTACCATCGACCGACAAGATTCATCACATCTTCTCAAACCGATGCGGCCGTGGGATGCGACCAGGGGCTGCGATAGGGCCGCGCCAACAGGCGTGTGGCCTCAGTATCCCCAACAATGGTGTGGGTTTTGGGATCCCAGCGCAGGGTTCGCCCACCGAGTTGCTGCGACAAATTAGCTAAGACGCAGGAGGCTGTGGACATGTGCCCCTGCTCGATATCGGCCACCGGCTTAGACCCGCTGAGGCGGCACTCCAGCAAGTTGCGCATGTGTCCGCGAATGGCGGGAGCGCAGTGCTTCTCTAGATCCTTTTCGGTCTGGTCTTCCGGATACTGGTCAAGCTCCATGCCGACATCCTTGTGCACCGGATTGCCACCGCCCTGCGGCGTGTAGTCGTAGCCAAAGACACTGGCCTTGAGAGTGCCCTTGTCGCCATAGAACGTGGCACTCCAAGGGTACTTGGGGTCGCCGCCCTCACCCCAAGTCCGATGGGTCCAGCGCACTTGTAAATTACCAAAGTCGAAGGTCGCGGTCTGCGTATCGGTGATGTTGGCCCGGCTCGCCTTGTCCACCAGGATGCCGCCATTGGAACTGACCGAGATGGGCCATCCGAGGTCCATCATCCAGCGAACCATGTCCAGCATGTGGATGCACATGTCGCCCACGATGCCATTTCCATATTCCGAGAACGCCCGCCATCCGCGCGGATGGACCATTTTGTTGTAAGGCCTCATGGGTGCGGGGCCGGTCCACATCTCATAATCCAGCCATTCCGGCGGCGCGGTGTCGGGCGCGGTGGCCAAGGTGTCCCGGGCCCGCATGTGCCAATAACAGCAGATTTCCACATGGGCGATGGTGCCCAGTTTGCCCTCGCGCAGGATGCGATCACGCGCCTCGATGAGGTGGGGTGTGCTGCGCCGCTGGGTGCCTACTTGCACCGTCCGACCGTATTTGCGGGCCGCCGCCAGCATGGCTTGACTCTCGACGATATCCACGCCTGTGGGTTTCTGCACATAAATGTCAGCCCCCGCCTTGCAGGCCTCGATCATAGGCAAGGCGTGCCAGTGATCCGGAGTCCCGATGAGCACCACATCCAAATCCTTCTCTGCCAGCATCTTCCGATAATCGCCGTAGGTCCGGGGCTGCTTGCCGGACTTCTGCCGCTGGGCCACCAACGCCGCCGCATCGCCTAGCATGCGGCGATCTACATCGCACAGCGAAACCACGTCCACCGGCGCGACTTGGATCAACCTCAGCAAGTCCGCCTTGCCGTACCAACCCGTACCAATCAATCCCACTCGAAGGGCTTTTTCCTGAGCGAATGTCGTCGGAACAAAGGTGGCGGCCGACAAGGCTGCGCCTGTTTGGAGAAACTTTCGGCGTGTCATGGCTCTTTGCTAGACAATCGAGCCCGCCAACTCAAGCCCGCTCCGGGCCCAATACCGACCTAATGTCGGCCGAGCGAGCCATTGGAGTACTTTGAACCTGTCACTTTATCATCACCCAAAGACACGGCTGAGCCGAACCCACACTTTGAACCTGTCACTCTGTTGTGATCGATGGCGATGGACCCTGGGGTCGCTCTGAGCGCTGGGCACTGAGGCAACGTCGCCGCCGAGCTCAAAGGCAGCGATCCAAGCGTTGCCCAAACATCGAACCGGTCACTGGAGGGCGCCAACAAACATATCATCCCATCAGGATTGATTGATTTGACTCTTGATTCCCTATCCGGACCGCCCATATTTGAATCCCATGATCCGCCACATCCACGAGATCCATCGGGAGAACGCCGGACGGGGCCGCCCCTCGTATTCCATCGAGTTCTTTCCGCCCAAGACTGAGGAAGGTGAGCGGGCGTTGTTTGAGAAGACCCTCCCTGCCCTCTTGGCCGCTCGGCCGGATTACTGTTCGGTGACCTACGGAGCCGGCGGATCCACCCGTGAAAAGACCTTGGGGATCGTCGAACGCATCCAGCGCGACTTCGGGTTAACGACGGTGATGCACCTGACTTGCGTCAACGCCGACAAGACCGAACTAGGATCAGTCATCGATGAAGCAAAAGCCCGCGGTGTGCGCAACATCTTGGCGCTGCGTGGAGACCCTCCCGGCGGTTCCGGCGAGTGGGTGCCAACCGAAGGAGGATTCCGTTACTCCTCGGAACTCGTGGCCTACTTGAAAGAGATCGGCGACTTGAGCATCGGCACGGCTGGTTTCCCAGAAGGCCACATCGCCCAGACCGGCGGCAAACACCAGGATTGGCAGCACCTGGCTGACAAAATTCACCAGGGAGCCCATTTCGTAGTGACTCAGTTGTTTTACGACAACGACGACTACTTCGCCATGCGGGACCATTTGACAAAGACTTTGGGCGTCGATGTGCCATTGATCCCAGGCCTCCTGCCCGTCGTGGCTCGCAACCAGACCAAAAAATTCACAGCGCTCTGCGGAGCGCGGTTGCCCGAGCGGTTCCTCTCCCGCCTCGAAGCCCTGGGTGACGACGATGCCGCCGTGACCGCATTCGGCATCGAATACTGCACGCAGCAAATCGAAGGACTCATCCGAGGTGGCGCTCCGGGCGTGCACTTCTACACCCTGAACAAAGCTCACTCCACGGTTCAGATTCTCAAGAATCTAGGCCACGCCTGAGCTCCTCAGCCCGACTGCCCGGACCTTATGATTCGTCTCATTTGCCTGTCCCTCCTGTGGATCCACGTTGGGTTTCTCCGACTCAACGCCGAGTCTGAATGGCGTCCGTGGTTCGAAAAGATCAACGCCCGCTTGTGCGAAACACTGACCCCGTCACAGCGGTCTGCCTTAGCCGAACCACCCGTGCGAGTGACTACTGGCAAAAGCCCGTGGGTGGAATCCAAGGCTCGGCAAGTCTTGGTGAGCGACGACGCGCTGGAACTATGGTCCCGCCTCGCCTTGGCGATGGGCCGTGACTCCGCTTGCCCAGGCTATCTCGCTGAATTCCTTCGGCGTTGTGCCGATGCGCCCAACGGCATGGCTGCATTGCCCGACCCCGCAGAAATTCCGACCAAGAAGGCCCGCAAGCCAGTGACCGATGACCGGAATCAGCAACTCACGGCCTTCAATCAACTGGCTGCAACCTGGGTGGCTACCGAGCTCGTTCGCACGTTACTCACCCAGCCGGGGGGAGATTCGGCCAACGTTGGTTCAGCCCCCGTTGCGAACTCCCTCAGCGATGCCCAATCCCTCGATACCCTGCGCGAAGGCACACGTTTGGCAGCACGGAGCGGATACACCTCCGAAGCCCTTCAAAGCCTGGTGATCGCCTTACCGACCGGCGCTCCCACGCCCGAATGGGCCCGATCATTTCTTCCCTCCCAAACTCGGGGACCGGCTTTGGCTAAGGAGATTAAGAAGGTCGAGCGCAAGTCCCTCGGGCGCTGATCACCGTCCGCCGAACAAGCGTTTTAAGAGTGTCCTGCTCTGCCTCTTTTCAGCGGCTCGACTGAAGAAACTTTGCCTTCATCCTTGCTGTGAAGGCGTCTATCCCGTATTCCTTTGTGCCTCGGGATCGCGGGGTGGAGCAGCCCGGTAGCTCGTCAGGCTCATAACCTGAAGGTCCTAGGTTCAAATCCTAGCCCCGCAACCAACTTTCAGGCCGTTTTCCTTCGGGAGAGCGGCCTTTTTGTTTAGTCCGTCGTTGGTTTGTGACCCTTCCCTCCAGCCAGGTATCGGCATCGGTTCGGTTTTTTACCGTATAACGGAGGATCCGCTCTGGATTCCTAGTCCTGAAACTTTCAACGTTTATCTCCATTCCTAGGGAAACTCCGTAGTCGAACCAAACCCCGCCTAAGCCCAATGAAGTGAATCGCCCCCACCGCCAAAGATCCCCTGACAGACACCCTGGAGCAGCGCCTTTGGGCGAGCGCCGACCAATTCCGCGCCAATTCCGGACTGAAGGCCCAGGAATACTCCGGCCCGATTCTCGGGATCATCTTCCTCCGGTTTGCCGAAGGCCGATTCTCCATCTAGCGCGCCCGTCTGGAAACGGCGGCGAGTTCCTCGCGCCGAGGCAGCCGCATTGATGAACCGGCCGCTTACAAACACTAGCAGGAGATCTTCAACAACGACGCCACCCTCACCGCGGCCCTACTGGACCGGCTCCTCCACCACGTCGAAACCATCGTGATCGAGGGCCGCAGCTATCGCACCAAGGACCAGATCAACCCACCCTGACCGCTGAACCAATCCAGTCCCGCACCGCCCGGAAGAACACGGTTTTCAAACCGGCAGGTTTAGTCGGTTTTCATGCCGTCACTGATAGCGCCGGAAAGCCACCCAAGTCCGATTCAGCGAATTGTCTCGTTCATTGACCGGCGTTTGCCGGAAGGAACTCCGGGGGACAAGCGACTCGTTGACCTTCCTTGTGCGTTCTTGCTCGTGATAGCCAGTCACTTGCTCTTCACCCAACAAAAGCCGTTTCAGTGGCAGCCCTTGCCATCAACCTACAGAGACTTGTTCACGCAGTTTGAACCTTATTTTTCTTGAACGCCATGCCCTACGCCCACACCGAAGGCCAACGTGTCGGGCAGCCCGCCATCGGGTTGTTCACGGAGCTGGGTTGGGAAACCAAAGGTGAGGTGGTGCTTGTTCCCCGGTTGCGCGCGGCGCTGGAGCCGCTCAATCCCACGTTGCCGCCCGAGGCCATGGCCACCACAGAGTCGAACTGGACACCAACACTTGACCCATACTGGACCCACACTAGACTGATTACGGACCCATCGGCAGACCAATCCGCATGAGCTACCAACCGCAGTTCACCATCACCCTGCCCCTGCTGACGCGGGTAGAGGGCATCGCCGCTCTGCGGGAACGCATCCAAGGTGCCACAGTGCAAGTGCCGTGGATTCCCGCGTTGCAGAAGGACACGCGGGCGCGGAACACCCACAGCTCGACGGCCATCGAGGGCAATCCCCTGACGCTTGAAGAGGTCCGAGCTTTGGAGGAAGGGGCGACCGTGGCCGCGCCGGTGCGGGCACGTCGCGAGGTTCTCAACTACTTTGCCGCCCTGCGGCATGTGGAAAAGCAGGCGAGCAAGAAGCGGTTGACCCACGAGGACATCTTCCGTCTGCACGCCATCATCGCGGGTGACGTGATGGATCAGGGCGAGGCGGGCCGTTACCGGACGATGCGGGTGCGGGTGGGACCGTTTGTGCCGCCTCCTCCAGAGGATGTGTCGGGCCTCATGTTCGAGTTGCTGGAATGGTGGAACAAGGAGGCACCGGGGATGTCGCCGGTGCTGAGTTCGGCGATCCTGCATCACCGCTTCGAGACAATTCATCCCTTCGCCGATGGCAACGGCCGTGCGGGACGCGCGCTGGCGCTCTGGGAGCTTTACCGGCGCGGGTTCGATTCGCATCACCTCTTCTCCGTCGACGAATTCTACTGGGAAGATCGCCCCCGCTACTACGCCGCCCTCGACGCCGTGAGGCGCGAGGGTGACGACCTGACCTCGTGGTTGGAGTATTGCGCCGAAGGATTGCAGCAAACGCTGGAGCGGGTGTGGGAGCGGATGGGGCAGCTCTCGATCACGGCGGCGCGGGAAAAGGTCGTGCTGCGCCCGCGCCAGGAGCAACTGCTGAAATTGCTCGGCCAGAGCGGCGGCATGACGCCCGCCGAACTTTGGGCTGCACTGAACGTGTCCAAGCAGGGCGCGATGGATTTGCTGCGTCCGCTATTGAAAGCCGGCCTGGTCCAGCGCGTGGGGACGCTGAAAACAGGACGCTACCTCCTCAAGTGAGCGCCCACGCCTACACCGAAGACCTGCTCGTCGAGCAGCCCGCCATCGGGTTGTTCGCGGAGAGGGGTTGGCAGGTGTCGTCGGCGTCGGAGGAAACTTTCAGTGCAGCGGGCACGTTGCAGCGCGAGACCAAGGGCGAGGTAGTGTTGGTGGCCCGGCTCCGCGCAGCGTTGGAGCGGATCAACCCCACACTGCCGCCCTCGATGAATTGACCCGCGACCGCTCGGCAATGGTGCTCGAGCAGGCCAATCGCGAGGGATATCGCATGCTCAAGGAAGGCATCCGGGTGTCGGTGCCCGACCGGGTTCGACGCGCCGAGCCGCTCGACCGTGTACCTCGACAAGCCGATGCGGAACCACACGCTCATCCAGACCATCGCTCGAGCCAACCGGGTGTTCCCGGGCAAGCACACCGGCTTGATCGTCGATTATGCGAACGTGTTCGCCTCGCTGAAAAAGGCCTTGGCGCTCTAAGGCTCCGGACAGGCCGGGCAGAATCCCGTGTGCGACAAGGGGTGATTGGTGGAAGAGCTCCGGTATTGAAGAAGGCATCGCCAGCGAGTCGGCGACGGATCAGGATCGGCGGCCATGACACCGCTGGAGCGCATCATCCATTCTCCTTGGAGCTTCTTTAAGATCGCTGGTGTCACCACGGTCGATGCCACGCTGCGCTACTTGCTGTTCGCAGGGATCGGTTGGGTCCTTGGTTATTGGTGGTTCCGGCAACGCTGGGCTCATCGCAAAATCATTCCGCGATTCCCTGCCTCCTCCGATATCCGACGTGAGATCGGTTATTCCCTCCTGACTCTGGCGATTTTCGGGTTGGTCGGTGCCAGTACAATTTTGGCGTCACGATCCGGGTGGACTCAGATGTACTGGAAGGTGGGGGATTATGGCACTGCCTGGTTCTGGGGCAGTATCGGTTGCGCCATTTTGCTGCATGACACCTACTTTTATTGGACGCATCGGATGATGCACCATCCGCGGCTCTTCTCAGTGTTTCACCGGGTGCACCACCTTTCCAACAATCCCTCGCCCTGGGCCTCCTACGCGTTCGCTCCAGCCGAAGCAGTGGTCGAAGCGGGCATCTTTCCACTCGCCGTGCTAGTAATGCCCATCCACCCGCTGGCCTTCACGCTCTTCATGCTTTGGCAGATTTTCTTCAACGTGATGGGACACACCGGTTACGAGTTCTATCCCCAATGGCTCATGGATTCGTGGTTAGGGAAATTCATTAACACCCCCACCAACCACATAATGCATCACGAGAAAATGCGCGGAAACTACAGCCTTTATCTCAATATCTGGGACCGCCTCATGGGCACGAATCATCCCGACTACGAGTCCCGGTTCCGCGAGGTGACTTCGCGCCCCAAGGCCACGGCGACCCAGTGAGTCGGCCGTGAGGGAGCCCTTAACCGGCCTCCGGAGCAAATCGCGCAGCCCAAGCCGAAATTCACTCGGCCAGGCAATAGAGGAAGCGCTCGCCTCGCAGGTAAAACTCACGGTCCACCAACGCCGGTGACGCGCTAAAGGAATCCTCAAGCCGGTTCACGGCCAGCACCGCGTTTTCGAACGCCTCATTCCCGGACGGATGCTTGAGGACCACCGTCGTTCCGTCCCGACCGGTGACGTAAATTCGACCCGCGGCTCCGACCGGTGAGGCAAAGATGAAGTCCCGAATGCCTTCCAAGCGCAGCAGTTCCCCCCGGAGTTTACCGGTGGTCGGATCCATCCGCACGAGGACATTCTGGTTGTGCCGCAGATGATACAGGGTGTCGTCGTACAACAACGGCGACGCCACGTAGGGCGTGAGTCGGTTCATTCGCCACACGACGTGATCGGAGCCGGTCACATCGCCAAGCGCCCCGGACAATCGCAACGCCAGCATGGCCTGCGTGTAGTAACTGTTGCCAGCGATGAGGATCCCGCGATGGACAACGGGCGAGGCCACCACGTTGTCGGTCAGACCCGCGCATTCCCAAATCAAGGCGCCGGTGGACAGGTCGTACCCGCGCACCCGCCGGGTGGCGCTCACGATCACCTGAGGCTTGCCGTCTACCTCAACCACGATGGGCGTGGACCAAGAAGTCTTCTCGTCGCGGGCGGTCTTCCATCGGGAGTCGCCGGTACGGGTATCGAAGGCTTGGATAAACGAGCCGCCTTCATGATCCCAATTCACCACCAAGAGGCCGCTATGGAGCACCGGCGCTCCTCCCTCGCCATGGGCATGTAAGGTGTTCATGCGGCCAAGGTCTTTACGCCAGCGAATCCGACCGTCGGCCTCCAGGCAGTAAAGGCCGCGCGAACCGAACAAGGCGTAAATGGCCTGTCCGTCGGTCACCGGGGAATGAGACTCCGGGCTGCCGGTGGTGTGCCCGCCTTCATGAGGCCATTCCTCACGGACGACGGTCTTCCATGCGATGCGCCCCTGCTGACGGGACACGGCCACCACGGCGTACTCATGCTGGTGGGTGACCGGCACGCTGTCGTGGACGCCCGGGGCCTGGTCGAACACGGGCTTCTGAGCCTCACCTACGGGAACCGCGGTCATAACTACCACGCGATCCCTCAGGATGATGGGAGACGAATGCCCCTTGCCCGGTAGCGGAAGCTTCCAGCGGACGTGGTTGGTTTCACTCCACTGCAGCGGCGGATGGGCCGTCGGCGAGACGCCCGTGGCTAAGGGGCCTCTCCATTGGGGCCAAGCCAGCGCAGCACCCTGCACCGGCGCCCGGGCAGCCAGTGGCCCCGGGGCATTCGTGGCCGCTTCGGCGCACAGGATTTCGGTGCCAACGGCCGCAACCAAGATCCAGGACCACCACTGTCGGCAAGCCTCCATCCACAGACCTCTGCGCATCATGCACGAGGTGTAGCCCGCCCCGGCGCAAGGCGCGATAGAAACCCGGCCCGAAGACCGGGCACCGCTTGGCCGGAACGATTCAGTTGGGAGGAAAGGGATGGCGTCGCGGATTCTTTCGCAAGACGAGGCGAGAGCGAGGCGCGGGCCGATTGAAGGCCCGTAACGAGCGAGCAACGAAGCTCTTGCGGAAGAAGACGCAGCCAGCACGACCGATCCAATTGAATCGTTCCCTTAGGCCGAATAATCGAAGTACACGGTCTTGGTGCGGCTGTAGAAGTCCAACGCCGCGGTCCCCTGCTCTCTGTACGAATCAGTGGAGCTGTCCTTCACTCCGCCGAAGGGAGCCTGAAGCGCAAGGCCCGTGCTGATCTGGTTCACCTTCACCACGCCGCACTCGATGCGTTCGGAGTACTGCAGGGCCTTTTTGAAGTCGCGGGTCACTAGGCTGGCGCTGAGGCCGTACTTCACGCCATTGGCCACGGCGATCGCCTCGTCGAAAGAATCCACAGCGAGGATAACTACCACAGGACCGAAAACCTCCTCCTGCGCGATTTGCATCGACGGAGTCACCTTGCCGAGAATGGCCGGCTGCATGAAATAGCCATGGGCCAAATCGCCTTCCGTCAGGCGGGCTCCACCCCACACCAATTCAGCGCCCTCGCCGATTGCCTGCTGGATGGCCGCGAAGTTGCCCTCGAATTCGGCAGCGTTTACCGCCGGGCCCATTTGAACACCGGGCTGTGCACCGGGGCCTACTTTCCAGGTCTTGGCCAGCGCCACCAATTTCTCGGTGAACGCTTCGAGCACCGAGCGCTCCACGATCACGCGGCTGGTTGCCGTGCACGCCTGACCGGTCAGGCCGAACCCAGCGATGGCTACCAGGCGGGCCGCCAGATCGAGATCAGCATCGGCCAGCACGATCGTGGGATTCTTGGAACCCATTTCCAACTGCACGCGAATCCGCCGCGGCGCGAGCGTTTGATACAACGCCGTGCCCACCCCGTGGGAGCCTGTGAAACTCAACGCCTGAATGGCTGGATTGGAGGCAATTTCCGCGCCAAAGGCCCGACCGGAACCGGTGACCACATTGAGCACACCCGCCGGCAAACCCGCCTCGGCCAGAACCTTGGCCAACTCGAGCGCCATGGCCGGAGCTTGCGAGGCGGGCTT
>JBDKKQ010000092.1:0-2551 GCA_039796015.1 Verrucomicrobiota bacterium | reverse complement strand
TGCTGCTGAAGAAACTGACGAATCTCCGTGGATGGGTTCATGGTCAGGAACGGGTGATGGTCTCGTGGAGGTTGAGGAGGGCGCGGGCCACATCGGTCCAGGCTGCCCATTGGACGGGATCCAAGCCGGCCGGCGTCGGAGCCTTGCCGGTCTGGGTGAATTTCGAAGCGGCCTCCGGGTCCTTGGCGAAGGCTGTCCGCTGAGATTCGAGCAGACGGCGCAGCGCGGCTACCTCCGAGTCTTGTGGAGCGCGGGAGAGCGCCTGACGCCAGGCCCAGGTGAGTCGTGCCGCGTCGTCGCCAGAGCTTTCCCGGAGAATCCGCGCAGCGAAGCTTCGGGCCGCCTCGACATAACTCGGGTCATTTAAGAGCACCAGAGCTTGCTGGGGAATATTGGAGCGGTTGCGTTCAGCTGCACACTCCTCGCGAGTGGCCGCGTCGAAGGCCAACATGCTCGGGTGCACGTAGGAACGCTGCCACCAGGTATAGAGGCCGCGCCGATACTGATCGCCACCCGAGCTGGCATCATAACCACGCTGAGGGAAATTGAGATTCTCCCAGTACCCATCGGGCTGGTAGGGCCGAACGCTCGGGCCACCGATTCGAGGCACCAACAGGCCGGAGACCTGCAGCGCTGAGTCCCGAACTTGTTCTGCCTCGATGCGCCAGCGTCCCTGACGGGCCAGATCCCGATTGTCGGGATCACGAGCCAGGAATTCACGCGAAGCGCTGGAGGACTGCCGATAGGTCCGGCTGGTGACCATCAGGCGAACGAGGTTCTTCACATCCCAACCGCTCTCTCGGAACTCCGCGGCCAGCCAATCGAGCAATTCCGGATACCGCGGCGGTTCGCCCTGGGCACCAAAGTCGTCGATCACCTTGGAGAGGCCGGTGCCGAAGAATTGACGCCAGTAGCGATTAACCACCACCCGCGCGGTCAACGGGTTCTCGGGCGACACCAACCAGTTGGCCAAGTCCAAACGGTTCAATCGTCGATCGGAGGCCGCCCGGGCGGTCGGCCGGAACTGGGACGGAATGGCCGGCTCCATGATCTCGCCCGTCTCGATTAGCCAATTGCCACGGGGCAGCACCCGGACGGTCCGGGGCTTTTCAGAGCGCTCGGTGATGAGTGTGCGTGGAAGGGTTGCCTCGAAGTCGGCACGGACCTTGTCGGCGGCGGCCCGCTGCGTGCGGAGGTCTGCCAACTGCGGAGCGGCCGCCTTAAACTCGGACCACAACTTGGCCGACTGCTCGGGCGTCCGAGCGGCCGGATCCACCTTCAAACGCTCCACCAAATCTGCATTCGGCACCGGAACCGTGGGCGGCACGACCGCCGCTACATCGGTGGCCATCCCGATACGAAAACACCCCAGTGTGTGGTTTCCATGACCGTGTTTTTGTTGCAACTCGATTTCTAAACGCTCTCCGGAGGCCAGGCTGAGGGGCTCCTTCAGGCGCAAGCGCAACTGCGCGGGCTTGCCCGCCTCGGGCAAGATGGCCCAACCGGCGAAGGTACCCCGGGCGTCTTGGTCGATGACCGAAGCTGCCGACCATTTGCCGTAGGGATTCTTGTCGGCCGACACCGTTTGCTCGTGGCTGGCCCACACCGAATCAAAGGCAACTTCACGCGCCGGAGCACCCTCACGAACCACGCGGGCCACGACCTCCGTCAGCACGAAATTGCCATTACGAGCGCGGCCCGGTCCTTGAGAAGGCAAGGATTTGTCGGGCAACACTTCCACGCGCACACCGACCACTCGCTCCGGCAGTGAGGCAAATCGAACCACCGTGCTGTCGGTGTCGAGGCTCTTGCCTCCGATGAGCACCGAACGGTCGTCGCGAATCGTCACCGTCGCACCCCCAGTTGAATCGGCTGAAGTGGGAGCGGCCGCGGTCCACAGCGAGTCTGAACGCAGGGCTTCTAGTCGTTCCTGCCGCCAGCGTCCAAAGGCACCCTCCAACTCCGGATGAGGTCCTTCGAAGCGCTCCTTGAGGCGCTGAGCCTCGGCCGTCCATCGGGCCAGTTCGCGGGCCTGGGGTTCGGTGGGCACGAGCATACCGTCTTCACGCCGGCCGATGATGGCCTCTTTCACGTCGGCGAAGAAGGCACCCATCGAGTAGAAATCACGGGCCGTAATAGGATCAAACTTGTGATCATGACACTGGGCGCACCCGATGGTTTGCCCCATCCAAACCGTGCCGACGGCGCGAACCCGATCGGTGAGGTAGCGCGACTCGTAATCCTTCTCCTGCGCCCCGCCCTCTTCGGTGGTGAGCAAGAGTCGGTTGAAGCCCGAAGCCACCCGTGCCTCCATCGAGGCGTTCGGCAACAAATCGCCAGCCAGTTGTTCCCGAGTAAACTGGTCGAAGGGCTTATTGTTGTTGAACGAGCGAATGACGTAATCGCGGTAGGGCCAGATGTTCCGCGGATTGTCGGAATGGTAGCCGACGGTATCGGCGAAGCGCACGAGGTCGAGCCAGCCATTGGCCATGCGTTCCCCGTATTGAGGCGTGGACATCAAGCGATCCACCAACCGCTCATAGGCACCGGG
>JBDKKQ010000091.1:0-3372 GCA_039796015.1 Verrucomicrobiota bacterium | reverse complement strand
TGGGTGGTCTCCGTAGTTTTTGCGCCCATGTCCGCGTTGCTTGATTCGTTGGTTGAATTGATCCGCCGCTCGTCTGCCGAGATTCCGGATGACGTGAATGCGGCGTTGGTCCGCTCGTTGGAGTCCGAGAAGAAGGGGACCATCGCCGAGAGTGCTCTGAAGATTATTGAGCAAAACATCGAGCTGGCGAAACGGAAGTCCCAGCCGCTCTGCCAGGACACCGGCAGCGTGCTCTTCTACGTGGACTGCCCCGTCGGCTTCGACCAAATCACCTTTGAGGAAACGGCCCGGGAGGCAGTGACGTTGGCGACCCGCAAGGGGTACCTGCGGCAGAACTCGGTGGACTCGGTGACGGGTAAGAATGATGGCACCAACGTCGGGCCTGGATCTCCGTCGGTTCATTTCCATCAGCACCGTTCGTCTGAGGTGCAGGTGCGTCTGATGCTCAAAGGCGGAGGTTGTGAGAATGTAGGGGCTCAGTATTCGTTGCCGCTCGAGAAGCTCCATGCCAGCCGGGATCTCGACGGGTGCCGCAAGGTCATCCTTGATGCCGTGTTGCAGGCGCAGGGCAAGGGCTGTGGTCCGGGCATTTTAGGGGTTTGCATCGGGGGAGATCGATCGACCGGCTATGCCCTGAGCAAGACCCAGTTCCTACGCACTCTGGAGGACCGCAACCCGGATCCGGCGCTGGATGCGCTGGAGCAGGACGTGCTGAAGACGGCCAATGAATTGGGGATCGGCCCCATGGGCTTTGGCGGCAAGACGACGCTTCTGGGGGTGAAGATCACCGCAGCCAACCGGGTGCCGGCCTCCTATTTTGTAACCGTCAGCTACATGTGCTGGGCCTTCCGACGTCAGGGCGTGGAACTCAATGAAGCCTCCGGGATTTGTCGTTGGCTGTATTGACCCATTGAATGGCTCGCGCGGCAGGCTCTGAGCCCTCGTCGTAGAGACGCCTCCAGGTCGTTGACGCAAAAAGCCCGGGCCGTGGCCCGGGCTTTCGTACGATTTAAGACACTAGGTCGCCCGGATCACTTCTCCGGCTGATCGTATTCGCCGAGCGGGCGGATCCAGATGTTGCGGAAGCGGACCGGATCTCCGTGGTCTTGCAGACGGATCGGTCCCGTGCCGTCGTACTTGAAGTATTTCGGGGTGTTCTGGTGGCCGCTGGGACCGTTGAACTCCTGCTTGTGATGCAGTGCCACGCCGTTGTGCAGGACCGTGACGGAGGCCTTGCGGGTCACTTTTCCTTCGGTATCAAACAGCGGACCTTCGAAGATCACGTCGTAGGTGTTCCACTGGCCGGGCTTCTTCATGGCGTTATGCAGCGGGGGCCACATGCCATAGAGACCACCGGCCTGACCGTCGGCGTAGGTCTTGTTGTTGTACACGTCGAGCACCTGGACCTCGTAGAGGCCGTGAAGGAAGAGTCCGGAATTGCCGCGGCCCTGACTTTCACCCTTGGGGGGATTCGGAGCGGACCATTCGAAATGAAGCTGAAAGTCTTTGAACTTCTCTTGGGTCTGGATGTCGCCAGTGCCCTTCACGACCTCGAAATAGCCGTTCTCGACTTTCCAAGGAGCCTTGCCGTCTTTGCCACCCTTCCACTTCGAAAGGTCTTTGCCGTCAAAGAGGACCACGGCGTCGGCCGGGGCCGGGGCCTGATGGCTGAAGGACTCACCCGGTTCTACGATGGGCGGGTTGGGGCGGGTTTTGTCGTGGACCTTCCACTTTTGCCCCGGGATTTGAGGGGTGTTGTCATAACCGACGCCAGCGGCGAAGGCGGTTGCTGTGGCGATGGCCAGAGGCAGGAAACGCGCAAGTGTGCTCATGAGAACTGGATGAAGGGATACGCTCGGTATCTGGTTAGAAAAACTCAATATTGAAGTCCGACGCAGTTTGGAATTCTTGCACAAAACGGCTTTTCGTCAGTGCCTAGGTTGCCAGAGGATTTGTTCCGCATGAATCACGCTCCCGGTTTTCTCCATTTGGTCGAGGATGCTCAGACTCGCATCCAAGAGTTGTCTATCGAAGCCTTGAGCGAGCGTCTCAAGACCAACCCCGGATTGGTGTTGTTGGATGTTCGCGAAGAGAGCGAGTGGGCTGCCGGACACGCTGTGCAAGCGAGCCACCTGGGCAAGGGTATCTTGGAGCGCGACATCGAGGCCCGCTATCCCGACAAGTCGGCGGAAATCGTGATGTATTGCGGTGGCGGGTATCGCAGCGCCCTGACCTGCGATGCGGCGCAGAAGATGGGCTACCAGAATGTCCGTTCGCTCATCGGTGGCTACAAGGGCCTGATGGCGGCCGGATGGCCCATGACGCACTGACCTTGCGACACCGAGCGGGATTCTGGGATTCTCTCAGAGTTCGCTACCTGGCGAAGGGGATCCGGAGCAGGCGTGGCCCGAGGCAGGCGACGGCGCTCTCGAATCGGAGGGTTTCTCCTGCGTCTTGGACGAACCCGCTGCGATCCACGGCCACCCCGGCAGCCATTTCCGAGAAGGCCGGCAGCACCAGTCGTCCGGGACCCACGAGGAAGCACGGCACCTTGACCCGCGAGGCGACGCCGTCATCGAGAAACAACGCCGGATGCAAATGGCCTTGGATGCGCCACCGCTCCGCACTCATGGCAGCATCGTGCGGGCCCGGCGGAGCCACCGGGACATCGCCGTGGAACAGCACGGCCTCGGGCAATGCGATTTGCGAAACGGTCTTCCAGCGCAATCCCCAGCGTTCGAGTTGCCGGGGCAGGTGGCGGTCGTGGTTTCCGAGGCAGAGATCCAGCGTCAGGCCTTCTCGTTCCAGCGAGGCCAAGTCTGTGACCGCCGAGCGGATGCCTTCGAGGGGCAGGGCGGCGTGGACGATGTCACCCAGCAGGACGAGGCGCTCGGGCCGGTAGTCTTCGAGCAGGGATTTCAGACGCGCCACCGCCGAGTCGCCTCCCGACAGCGGCACCAATTGCCCTCGTGCCCGACGCGCCCAAGCCTCCCCGAGGTGCAGGTCGCCCACCGCGAGGCATCGGCTGCGCGGCAGCCACACGGCCCGCCGAGCATCGAGCACCACATCCTCTTGGAGTTGAAATCGTTCAGCCATCACGTCGGCCTTACTCTGGCACCGGCCCGGGCCTCTGACGAGGCAGTCGGAGGGATCGATTCCGACCCTCGCCCTGAGTCCGATCTTCATCCACCGACGAACCGATCAATCTATTGGGAGACTCAGGGGACGGCGGGGTCACACTATACACCTTACTGTCGTCGCCACGCCGGCCTCGCGGCAGAGCGCAAACAATCACGCACTCCTTGTTGAAGACGTTCAGGTGGCGTCACTGCATCGGTTCGACATGGTCGTGACAGATAACCGGGGTGCCAG
>JBDKKQ010000090.1:0-3154 GCA_039796015.1 Verrucomicrobiota bacterium | reverse complement strand
CTCCCGAGTACGCCATTCTTCCGGGCGGTGAAATGCGCAACTATTATGGGATTCCAGAAGGTTCCATTCCTGAGGGGCTGGCCCGCCAACTCAAGCATGGGTACTACGCGGCGGTGAGTTATATGGATGCCCAGGTGGGCAAGGTTCTCGATGAGTTGGACCGACTGGATTTACGCAAAAACACCATCGTGATCGTGTGGGGTGATCATGGATGGAAGCTCGGAGAGCACGACGCTTGGTGCAAACACTCCAACACCGAGAATGATACGCGAGCGCCCTTGTTGCTGTCGGTTCCGGGGATGAAGCGGGTCGGCGTTCGCACAGAGGCCTTGGTCGAATTCGTGGACATTTATCCGACTTTGTCCGAGTTGGCAGGCCTCCCACTCCCTCAGCACCTCGAGGGCAGTAGTTTCAAGCCGCTGCTCGATGATCCGAAACGACCATGGAAGTCCGCGGCCTTCAGCCAATATCCGCGACCAGGTCGTAGGTCGGGCACAGGTTCATTGATGGGCTATTCGATGCGGACCGACCGGTATCGCTTCACCGTTTGGGTGGATCGCGAGGCTCCTTCCCAGATTGAGGACATCGAGCTTTACGACCATCGCTTCGATCCGCAGGAGAACAGCAATGTCGCCGGTGAGCCCTCCCAGCGAGCACGGGTCGAGGAATTAACCGCTCAGTGGCGCCGAGGTTGGGTCGGAGTCAAGGCCGAGTTGGCCGGCCGGATTCAAGCCCCGTGACCCCATTTCCATAGATGGGATCGCCCGTCTGTGGGCGAGTAAAGAGTCTGCAGGCCTAGGATTTTTCGGATTTGATTGGTGGTTCCGGGGGCACTCAGGTTGCAATTTGCCCAACGAAGGTCCTGAACAGCGTCGTTGGATTCTGAATTATGTCTAAAGCTCATGAGGCCTCGGTGGCTGCAAGATCGGCCGGGTTGCCGCCCGTCCGTATCGTCGTCACCGGTGCGGCCGGATTCATTGGCGGCCAATTGCTGAAGACGCTGCGGGGACTTTACGCTTCGTCGGAGTTGCTCGCGGTCGATCACCCCCTGAAGCCGGCGATGGGCACGGCCACTGAAGCCTTTGGTGGGGTTCGATTTCTGAGTCACACGCAGTTTCTGGAAGCCCTCACCGCGGGTATTTTGCGGCCCGAGCTCATTTTCCATCTCGGGGCCTGCAGCTCTACCACCGAGACCGACTGGAACTACCTGGCCGACAATAATTTGGGCTATTCTCAGAAGCTCTGGAACTGGGCTGCGGCCCACGGTGCGCGTTTGCTGTACGCCTCCAGCGCGGCCACCTACGGCGACGGTGAGAACGGGTTTGATGACACGCTCGAGCTATCTCGCCTGAAGCCGCTGAATTTGTACGGGAAGTCCAAGCACGACTTTGATCTTTGGGTCGAAGAACAGCAGCGGCTCCAAGTTCCTCGGCCGGTGCAGAGTGTCGGGTTCAAGTTTTTCAACGTGTTCGGGCCCGGGGAAGGGCACAAGGGGCGCATGGCCTCCATGGTGTGGCACGGCTATCACCAGATCCTCAAGGAGGGGACCGTCCGACTCTTCGAATCGCACCGCCCGGACTACGCCCACGGCGGTCAGTTGCGTGACTTTATCTACGTGAAGGATGTCGTGCGGGTGATGGTGTCCTTCGCGGAGCGGCGTGAGGTGTCGGGCCTCTTTAACTTGGGCACGGCTCAAGCCCGGTCGTTCCGGGATCTTATCGAGGCGACCTTTGCGGCCCTGGAGCAGCCCGCCTCCATCCAATACATCCCGATGCCGGCAGACCTCCGGGACCGCTACCAGTATTTTACCCAAGCCAGCATGGCCAAGACCGCCCAGGCGGGCGTCGTGTATACCCCGACTCCCCTGGAGGAGGCCGTCGCGGACTATGTGGCCCACCTGAGAGCCGGTCACCTCTGAGCGCTCAGCACTCGTGGTGGGGCGAGAGCTGAGGTGCAATTCATCGAGTAGCCCATTGTTGACGAGGGCCTTGCTTGGAATCGGATCTTTGACTTCTGGGCTTCGATGGGATGGACAGGGAAGGGGGCGAGGGGTATCCCTTAGTCACTCCGTTGAACGGAGTCGTGCGCCCGTAGCTCAGCTGGATAGAGCATCCGCCTTCTAAGCGGATGGTCACAGGTTCGAATCCTGTCGGGCGCGCCATTTTTCAAGTCGGTGACACGATGGGTTTGGTTCCGCTAAGGCACTATGGGATTCTCCTACCGCAAATCCGTTCGCCTGGGGCCCTTCCGGATTAACGCCAGTTCGGCCGGTGTCGGATGGTCGGTCGGCACTCGAGGTGTCCGCACCACGGTGACTCCCAAAGGACGCCGCTACACCACCTTCTCGGTGCCGGGCACCGGGGTGAGCTATCGCACCGACGGCAAGCAGGGATGCTTGGTACCCCTGGCCCTCGGTTTGGGTCTGGGTGCGGGCGCGCTCTGGTGCGGGCTCCGCTGGATAACGTAGAGGTTCAATCTCATCCTTGGTTGCTGCGATCGCCCAATGCCTGTTTTCCATTTCGGTTTATTTTACACCACTAGACACCCCTCAAGCCCATGACTCCCCTCCGTTGGACCCGCACCCTGCGCACCCCGCATTCCGAACGACTCTTGGCCGTCCGTGATGGTCGAGAGGCAGTGGCGGTAGACTTTCATTACCTCGCCGACGGTACCGTGGCGGGCACGGTGATTTTGCTCAAAGACGCCGGGTTGGGAGCCGAGCAGGTGCCAGCCTTGTTGGCTGAGTTGGACCAGGAGTGGCTGCCGGGCGTAGACCTTGGCAGCGGCAACCTCAACTTCACGGTGGTGATCGGTGAGCTGCTGGGGAACTACGAGCCCGACACGAAAGCCTGATCGGTGGGGCTGGACCCCGCGCCCTCGGCCGGGTAGGTGCAAAATTGCTGACGGGCGATTTGTTGCCCGAGGCGACTTTGGAGGACCGCATTGCGAACGGGTTCCATGTCAACAACCAGACCAACACCGAGGGCGGGACCGACGACGAGGAATTCCGGTTGAATGCCCTCATCGACCCAGTGAACACCACCTGGGCCGTGTGGCAGGGCACAATCTTCGGCTGCGTGCAGTGCCACTTGCGCCCCATGCGCCCCAAAGATCCCCTTTGGCACGGTAAATACGATTGGTTTCTCTCGATGTG